>JAFWQF010000020.1 GCA_017509205.1 Clostridiales bacterium
ACGCCGTGCTTCTCGAAAGCCCTTACCTGAGCGCAGGCCATTAATCCCGTGAGGAGCGGGTCTTCAGAGAAATACTCGAAGTTTCTTCCGTTCAGCGGATGCCTGTGAATGTTGATTCCGGGGCCTAAAAGCGAATCGATCTTGTTGGAGATCATCTCGATGCCAAGATATGTGTAGAGTTCTTCCACCAGATCAACGTTGAATGAAGAGGCAAGGCATGTACCGTTCGGGAGCGAAAATGCCTTCTTGCCGGAGTCGATCCTCATTCCTGAAGGACCGTCAGAGCAGCAAAGCGTGGGAATGCCCATCTCTTTGAGCTCTTTGCTGATGCCTCCGAACGCAGCGGCCGTGCCGATGGTGGCCTTTGAGCTTCCCATTCCCTCTCCCCTGATTATGAGGCAGAGGTCCTCGTCGCTGATCTGTGCGATGAATTCTTCAAGCGTGTTCTTTCCCTGTTTGACATCGTTAAGCTTGATGCCCTTGTCGCCTGTCTGCGGGATCTCCGCGGGAACGCGTGACATCCTTGAATCAACAAAGCTGACATCCATGAGAGGAACGTCTTCATATACTGCAGCGAAGCCGTTTCCTGATTCTGAAGCAGCTGCCGTCAGGCGCTTGAATGCCTTGGTGGGACCCATTGCGTTCTCGAGTGCTTCGAGGAGAACGGGAGCGTCAAGGTCGAAAGAACCAGCTTCCATTCCGGTGGTTACATCGCCGCCGAGATAGAAGGAATAGTGTCCTGCGTCGAGAATGAAGCCCGTGCCGAGACCTGTCCTGCCGTCGTCATCGTAAGAAGCGAAAACGCGTACGGGTGCTGTGATCTCAACGTCCTCGCTGTCGCCAGCAGGAATCAGACCTGTTTTCGCAAAACCCGCGAGAACGCGTGAAGGCTTGGAAAGCTTGCCCTGAGGTGCGGATGCATAGAGCATGACGGCCTTCTTGCCCGGAACATCACCTGTATTGGTTACGGTGACACTGACCTTTACGGTCTTTCCGTCATAGATGAAGCCCGTGACCTTGAGTGAAAATTCAGTGTATGAAAGGCCGAATCCGAAAGGATACAGGACCTTCGAAGGCGCAAATGTAGAGAAATACCTGTAGCCGACAAAGATATCCTCTTCATAAATATCCTCATGAATGTCCTTGGTGCCGAAATTGTCGCTCGAAGGATAGTCTTCGAGGTTATAGGCGATCGTATCGGTCAGGCATCCCGAAGGAGCTTCCTCTCCGGTAACGATCCTTGCGACCGCGGCTCCGCCGATCATGCCGCCCTGCCATACATAGAGCACGGACTTGATGTCGTATTTTGCAACGAAAGACATGTCGATGATGTTGCCTACATTAAGAAGAACGATGGTCCTCTCAAAAGCCGCAGAAACAGCAGCGAGCATTGCCTCCTCGCTGTCCCTGAGGAAATAAGAACCCTTTTCTGCCGTATTGTCACGGTCTTCGCCCGCCGTTCTTGCGATTATGATGACCGCAGCGTCATTGCGTGAAGCCATGCGTTCAGCGAGTTCTGAGGATACGGGCATCTCCTGCTGTGACCATGCTTCCTGGCCCCAGCCCAAGCCCTCATCTACCGGGTTTTCCTTTTCCCATTCGTCATAGATGTCCATCAGCTCGGGATCGAGTGTCAGCGCGGGAGATGATGAAAGTCCTTCGCGGATGTCGATGACGTGGCTGACATTTACCATGCCGCCGCTTCCGGTTCCGCTCTTATAGTAGTTTGCCTGCATCCTTCCGAAAAGCGCTACTCTCGTACCTTTCTTAAGAGGAAGGGCACAGCCCTCATTCCTAAGCATTACGATTCCTTCTGCAGCAGCCTCGATAGCGGCTTCCTGATATTTATTCCAATCAAGTACCAGTTCAGGCATATTACATCCTCCCGTACATAAAATTCATTTCGAATGATACAGAAATCCAAAACCGTTTTCTCATATGATAGTGGTATTTATTTCATTTTTCTGTTTTCACAAGTTATATTTTTATAAACAATATGCAGAGCGCCCGTATTGATAGTATAATCAAAAATCTAGATAAATTCGGTGAGGTGTTATATGGGCGGCATATCTGAATATTTCTACGATGAAGTCAAATTTTTCGACAGGTACATAATGAACTCGCCTGTCCTGAGTGCGAGCTGCTACAACGTCACCAAGGACGTCATGATCAGCAACCTTGCTGCCCGCAAGATCACGCCTCCTGAACCGGATGCAGAATTCCTCAGCTTTGCGCTTTCCAAATGCCCGGATCTCAAGGATCAGGGATCTCTCACCCGCGACAATCTCATTAAGGCCGCTGCCATTGTCGGTGACAAGGAGAACCAGCTCAACTTCCTGCGCAGTTTCAGCCGCAACGGAATACTCGAACTTTACGGATCAGGCAAAAGCCAGAAATATCTGATCTATGATCTCATAACCTCCGAGGTCACCTGCTTTGTCCTGACCCAGCTGGTCATTATGAAGGAGACAGATACAGGAGACGTCATCGCCTGCTTCGTAACCAAAGACATTTCCAGGCTCAAGCATTTCCGCAAGATCGCGACAATGGCCATCAATTCCATATGCGAATGCATCTCCATCATCGACACGCAGGAACGCACGGTTTCTTTCGAGTCCGTTTCCGACGACCTTACCAGGCACTTTAATGACGTCGGCATCGACGGAAAGATTGACTATGACACTACTTTTACCGGAATACTCGATGCCACCGCAAAAGAGGACGATATTCCGATAAGCGAAAAAGTCTCAATCGAGAACCTCGTCCGTGAACTCTCTTCCAAGGGTGAATACATCATCATCTACGACCTGGAAACCAAACAGGGCGACATCTGCCGCAAACAGGTAATCTTCCAGTGGTTCGACAACGATCACCGCTATATCGCAGCCCTCCAGTCTGACGTATCCACGACTTACCGCGAAGAAAGATATCAGCTCGACAAGCTTAACCGCGATCTTAACCTCAAGCTCGGCAAGGATCAGGTTACGGGCCTTCCCAACAAGAACTCGAGCGAGATACAGATCAGTGAAAGATTTAATCCAAAGAACAGCGCGATAATGCTCTTCGATCTCACCAACCTCATCTATCTCAACAACACGGTCGGACGTGACATCGGCAATATGCTGCTTTACCAGTTCGCGCACATCATTACAGTATCCCTCCCTGCAGGCAGTTTCGTCGGAAGATATACCGGCGCTGAGATCATCGTCTTGTGCAACGGAATGCAGCACGGCGGCGAGAAGGACTGCCTTGAGGCGATCGCGCAAAAGATCGGCCACTACAACAGCGAGAATCCCGACTGCCTCATTGAATATGTTTATTCAACGGTATTCGCATCTGACTATGAAGACTGCGACTTCGCAAAGCTTTATGCGGAAGCTTTCCGCAAACTGGTCGATGCCAAGAACAAGAAAGGCATCCCCGCTGCCGCTGAAGGCGACCTTAACTATCAGCTGCAGGAGATGAGCAGCAAGAGTCGCGAACTCGAATACAATTCACAGCATGACGGCCTTACCGGACTTCTCAATAAGACTACCGGACTTGAAAACATTGCGGATGTCGCAAAACTCTATCCCCACAGGTATCATGTCATGTTCGTAATGGACATCGACAATTTTAAGCATGTCAACGATACGTTCGGCCATGATTTCGGTGATGCCGTCCTTAAGAAAACCGCTGACATCATGAGGACCCAGTTCCGTCCGAGCGACATTCTCGTTCGCTACGGAGGCGATGAATTCATAGCTTTCATGACTAACGTCGGAGGTCCTGCACAGATCGAGGACAAAGCCATGAACCTCATCGAAGCAGTCGATAAGATGCTGTTTGAGTGCGGATGCCGCAAGACCGGGGATATTACCGCTACTGCTTCAGCTGACTCAACGGGAATCTCCATCGGCATAGTGTGGACAGACAAGCCTGCTGTCGCATCAGAAATGTTCGTTCAGGCAGACTCCGCTCTGTACGATGCAAAGCGTGCCGGAAAGAACAGGTTTGAGATCACCAGGAACATGGGGATCCAAGAGTAAGCCTCAGTTCGCTTAGTCCTCGTCGCTTCGCGTCTGCGGAAGACGCTCACTAAGTCTTACTCTTTTCTAGAAAAACCAGGGCCGGCTCATAATGAACCGGCCCTGAAAGCACTTAATCTATCCTGTATTTTTATTCTTCCTTGAGTATCTTTACGGGCTCGAGTTTTGTTATGCCCCTGCCGCTTAAGAATGCTGTAACGACTGCGCATCCGAGAATGATCGCCGCTGTTGCCGCAAACCATACGGGTGAGGTCACAAAGTTGTTCTGCCTGATCCCGAACGTTGCAAGGCCGATAAGGATCATGCGGTTGGAGAATGCGATGTGCATTACGAGGCCGATGACTATTCCCAGAACGATCGTCGGAAGGTTGGTCATCAGTGTCCTTCTGATGAGCTCACCTGATGTGTAGCCCATGGCCTTTGACACGCCGAGGTCAGATCTTTCGCGGATGACCTGCGCTCTTGTGAGAAGGAGCTGCGTAAGGATAACAACGAAACAGGTTGCGATGATGAAGATGACGCAGATCGCTTCCATTGCGGCCTTGATCGTATTGATTATTGAACCGATGAGGTCTTCAACAAGGGTGAACTGGAAATCGGGATATTCCTTTTCCCACTGCTTTTTCAGTTCTTTTGATTTAGAGGCATCCTTAAGATATATAAGCACATTCTGGAACTTATAGTCAGGATTGATGCGGCGCACACCTTCTTCTGTCATGGTTGCTTTTTTGCCCATGTTATTGATCTTCTGGTCGATTCCGCAAACGGTATAAGCAACTGTTTTGTCCTCTACCATCGACTTAACATTGACTTTATCTCCCAAAGTGACGCCAAGGATGTCAGCTTCAACTACAGTAAGCACGATCTCATTCTCATTTTGAGGCAGATGACCTTCAAGAATGTATTCGTTATCAAGAAGACTGATATCACCGTAAGTATCGATTCCCAGTGAAGTTGAATTATTAAGATAAGTAACTTCCATCGATGCTAATGTTGTCCAGGTATTTACTTTTCTGACCTCAGCGTTCTTACGCATGTTCTCGACGAATTCCTTGTCACCCGGAGCATAAGCCTGAATGTCAGAAGATTCAAAGCCTACAAGTTTCAGGAGAGCTGTCTGATCGAGTGCCCAGTTCTGGAAAAGCGTGAATCCCAAACATGTCGAGAATGCAAGTCCTGCGACGATCAGGGTGATGAATACGCTTTTCTTGCCCGAACCGAAGATGTTCTTTCCTGCCATTGCGAGGCTCAAAGGAAGACGGCTTGATTCAAGAGGAAAGTGATTCTTCTTGAAGTTGTGTGCCGTGATGCCGCTTCTCAAAGCTTCGAGAACAGTGAGTTTCTTGTAGGATGCCGTGGCGATCATTGAGCCGATTAAGACCATGACCGGAATTCCGATAAGAGTTGAGATAAGTGCGGGAATGCAGATTCCGGAGAAACCGGAGAGACCTATCAGCATGCCTGAAAGACTGCTCAAAGGCTTGCTCAGGAAAATGCCTGCGACAACTGCCATGCATGTCGCGATCATACCGATGATCAGCTGTTCCATGACGCATGCAAAACGCAGTTCTTTTGCCGTGTATCCGGTGGCCTGAAGCAAACCGATATTCTGAACATTAAGCTCGATAAAGTTCCTGATCGAGAAGTGCATGATGATCACTGCCATTACGATCAGCATTATCGTGAAGATAAGAACGATCGAAGTTGCGATATTTGTCATGCCTGTTGTCGCAACATTCATGGTTTCGCGGTCGATGGTATCAATCTGGACATCACCCGTGAAAGTCTTCTGAACCTTTACGTCGAATTCGTGAAGATCAACGCCGTCCTTGATCTTAAATAAAGCTCCTGACATGTTGCTCATTGGATCAAGACTAGCAGACATCTCATCGAAAACCTTGTGGCTTACCGCAGCATATAAACCGGATATGTTCATGGATGTCGCGAAATACATATTCTCGGCATATCCCTTAACCTTAAAATCATAAGTCTTATCCGCGACCTTCACATGAAAGCTGTCACCAACGTTTACCGTGAAGGACAGGTAATAAGGAAGAACGATCTCATCATCCTTAAGGTTATTGAACTCTTCGGGAAATGCATTGAGATATGTCGGGCGCGAAGAGTCAAAAACATAGAATGCATATGATATGGCATCATCTTCAGTCATGTCTTTATAGTAGTAATCAGACGCTGTATTGAGTATCGGTACGACCTCGACTCTGTCGGTGCCTTCGATATCCTTTACCTTTTCTTCCATATCCTTAACAGAAAGGCCCGGAGCAAATGCGAAAAGATCTGCCACATGATATTTCTCGTCACACTGTTTGAGCGTGTTTGACGCGGACAGCATGAGTGAAAGGCTCGAGAAAAGGAGAAGTGCCGAGATGAAGATCAGCGCGAAAAGGATCGCGACTTCACCCTTGTGCTTCTTTATGTTGTTTTTTGCAATGAAGAATAATGAGTTCATGATTACCACCCCATGTCTGTGAGGAATGCGCGGAGCTGCTTATGGCGTTCCTTGTCCTGACCTTCGTAAGGAGAGAGAGTTATCTCGTCGCAGATGACGCCGTCTCTTAAGTAGAGGATACGGTTGCCTCTCTCGGCTGCCGCGATCGTGTGAGTTACCATTACGATGCTCTGGCCTCTTCTGTTCATTTCCGTGAGTATATTGAGAACTGCTTCGGTATTCTGCGAGTTTAAAGCTCCCGTGGGCTCGTCAGCAAAAAGGATCTCAGGCTCGTTGATGACAGATCTTACAAGCGCGACCCTCTGCTTTTCGCCGCCTGATAACTGGTTCGGGAACTTGCCAAAGCAGTTCTCATCCAAGCCGACCTGCTTCAAGAGTTCCTTTGCCCTTGCCGCGATCGCCTTTCTGTCACGGCTCTTGAGAAGGCCCGATACGATTATGTTGTCCAGGACGCTCATCGTGTCATTAAGATAGTTCTGCTGGAAAACGAATCCGCAGTGCTTTCTTCTGAAGAGGGCGAGCTTATCATTGCTGTAGTTTGAGATATCCTCGTTTCCGAAAAGGATCGCGCCGAGACTCGGACGGTCCATGCCGGAGAGAGAGTAAAGGAGTGTGCTCTTGCCTGCGCCGGAGTCTCCCATGATTACCGTGAAGTCGCCTTTCCTTATCTCAAGGTTTAAGTTCTTTAAAACGTGCTGCTGAACGCTCTCGTTGGAGAATGTCTTGCAGAGGTCTGTTGCTCTTAATAATGTAGCTGTTGCCATTTCTTTATCTTCCTTTCAGGTTGGTTTGCAGAATTCTTACACTGCGATTGTACGTCTGCTTTGGGAAGAATACTTTACTCAGACCTTGCTCAATCCTTAACTGTTTCTTACATGGACTCCGGATGCCGCCCGGGGCCGTTTGTTGTGCTATACTCGTGAATATGAATTATAACTGTTTGATAATCGACGATGAACAAGACTTATCCCGCATGACGCAGGAGTATTTCGAGATGTTCGGTGTGACATGTGCCGTCGCAGCGACCTCCGAAGAATGCCTGAATTTCCTTAAGGAAAACACTGCAGACATCTTCCTGCTTGATATAAACCTTGGAAACGAAAGCGGCTTCGCCCTCTGCAAGCAGCTCCGCGAGACGTACGATACGCCGATCCTGTTCATCTCCGCGCGCCAGAGCGATGACGACGTCCTCGTGGCTCTCAACATCGGCGGCGACGACTATATTAAGAAACCATATACATTAAGTGTTCTGCTGGCAAAGGTTAAGGTCCAGCTCAAAAGGCTCGAGGCAGTTAAGCAGATAAGCTCTGCTCCCGTTGCTCCAACAGAAAACTTCACGGTGGATCCGGCTACCATGAGCTGCACCGTCGAAGGCAGGACCGTATCTCTGAAATCCAAGGAATTCGCGCTTCTTTCGTGCCTCTATGAACACAAGAACACGATAGTCACCAAGGAAAAGCTCTTCGATGAAGTCTGGGGCGACTCGTTCTATTCAGACTCAACTCTTAATGTTCATATCAGGCGTCTGCGCGAAAAGATCGAATCAGATCCCAACGAACCGAAGTACATCAAGACCGTCTGGGGTACGGGTTACATCCTGGAGACTGAGTAATGAAGATCCGTGTCATCGCAATCATCTACACGCTGCTCATACTGGCATGCGGTCTGTTCTTATGGAACAGGATCAGCAAAGAGAAGGATTTCTCCATCGATATGCTCGATCTCAACACCAAGGTTGATCAGATCTCGGATAAGCTCTCCTCAGGTGCAGACACTGAAGCACTTGAGAAAGAATATGGCTGCGAGATAATCCTTCTTTCCGATGACAGGTACGAATCAGAAAACAACTATTTTATTAAAGAAGGCCTTTCTGTTTTCGACTACAAGGAAAACGGCGTGATCAAAGGCAAGATCGCATTTAATGCCAGGTCGCAGGAGCATGAAGCGCTCTCGAAAAGCTCCAAGGCCCAGCTGATCACGCTGCTTGCAGTTGTTTACGCCGCGGGCATCATCATCCTCGCAGTCATCTGGTATTTCTATATCAGACCTTTCAATAAGCTTTCTGATTTTGCAGCGAGTGTTTCCAAAGGCAATCTTGATGTCCCGCTCAACATGGACAAGCACAATTATTTCGGCGCGTTCACTGAGTCTTTCGACCGCATGAGAGAAGAATTAAAGCTCTCAAACGAGCGCGAGGCCGCTGCCAACAGGAGCAAGCAGGAGCTCGTAGCCGAGCTTTCGCACGACATCAAGACGCCGGTTGCCACGATCAAGGCTACATGTGAAGTCATGGAGATCAAGCACAAGGATCCCGACGTTCAGGAGAAAGTCGCAGTCATCAAGTCCAAGGCTTCCTCAGTCGAGCAGCTGATCGACAACATGTTCCGCGCTACGCTCGACGATCTCGATGAGCTCAAGGTCACTCCGAGAGAAGAAAGCTCCCTCATCATTGATGACATGCTCGCAGGCCTGCGTTTCTACGGTACCGTCGAGCAGAAAGGCAGCGTTCCCGAGTGCCTCATTCAGGTCGATAAGTTAAGGCTCGAACAGGTCATAGACAACATCGCAGGCAACTCGTTCAAGTATGCGGGAACGCCTCTCGAAGTCGAGTACAGATCTGAATCTGATAACATCCGCGTCATCCTTTCAGACAGAGGTCCCGGAGTGCCCGAAGAGGAGCTTTCGCTTCTTACTTCCAAGTTCTACAGGGGATCTGCCGCGGCAAACTCTGCCAAGGACGGCAGCGGCCTGGGGCTTTATCTCGCGTCACGTTTCATGGAAAAGATGGGCGGCGGACTTGAGGTCAGGAACCGCGAAGGCGGCGGCTTGACGGTGGAGATAATCATCCGCAAGGTCTGAGCTTCTTATTTCATGCTCTCAACGAAATTCCTGTGTTCTTCGCTGAACAGATACAAAACGTCGGGCTTGAAAGTTTCAGGAAGATTCTTATACTCGGCCTTCAGGATGTCATAAGGTCCTACCGTATATGCAGACAGAAGATGTATTGCATCGCCTGCAACGTCATCGTCGCCGGGCGTGATGATAAGAGTCTGCAAAAGCTCTATGAGTGGCTCTTCGACCTTAGATATATCCTGCTTATGAAAAGGATCCATGAGCCAGTCAAGATAAGACATAAGGCGCTGCTTTGCGGCAATGTCCTCCCCTTCCAGAACCTTCTTTATTGCGTCAATTCCGGACTCAACTATCTTAACTTCTTCATCTGTGTAATGATTCATAACTCATCTGCTCCTTAGCTCTTTTGCGTAAGTTCCCAGAATGCAACCGCACTGGCTGCCGCCGCATTGAGGGAATCGACCTCGTGCGACATCGGGATTATTACTTTATAGTCAGCATTATCAATGGTCTCGGAAGTAAGGCCGTTGCCTTCGTTTCCGATCAGCACGGCAAGGCGCGGCTCTTCCTTGAGCACGGCGGAATCCAACGTGACGGAATCATCGACCAGTGCCAGAGCAGCGCTCTTATACCCGAGTGAACGCAGTGTTCCGCATACATCTTCCTTCCCGATGAACGTCCAAGGCAGCTGGAATACCGTACCCATGGCAACTCTCATTGCCCTTCGCTCCAAAGGATCGCATGTCCCTTCAACGAGAAGGACCACATCTATGTTGAACGCCGCGGCGCTCCTGAATACTGCACCTACATTGGTCGGGTTGACTATGTTTTCGAGCACTGCGATGCGCGAATACGCTGCAGAAGGATCAATTATCTCAGCTGCTGAAGGCAGCTTTGGCCTTGTCATCGAGCAGAGTATCCCGCCCGTCAGATGGTAACCGGTGATCCCTTCCATCACATCAGAAGGCGCGCGGTATACGGGCACATCACCGACACGTGAAAGAATGGAAGAGACTTCCTCCTTTTCGAAAACCGAGCTGCTGACAAGCACTGATTCGGGCTTCATTCCGCCATCCAATGCGCGTCCTATGACCTTGCAGCTCTCTGCAATGAAGATACCGCCGTCGGGATCCCTGTAGTGGCGCAGCTGAGGTTCCGAAGAAGAAACAAAAATGCTTACCTGGGCATCTGAAATGCTTGTTATATCGATCAGGTTCATTATCTGTCGCTCATGCTCCCGTAGTATTCCTCTAGCCTCGGTCTGGCGGCTACGTAGTACTTCTCAAGTCTCTTGTCGAAGTGCTTTCCGAAGCTCTCCATCATGATCCTGTCAGCATCCTCAAACGAGAAACTGTCCTTGTAGACACGCTTGCTGACGAGAGCGTCATAGACATCCGCGATTGCCATGATGCGTGCCTCGATCGGAATCTCCTCACCCTTGAGATGCTCGGGATAACCGGAGCCGTCCCATCTCTCGTGATGGTAGTGCGCTACGTTTCTGGCGACCTTGTGGAATGATTCGTTGTCTGTTCCCTCGAGGATGGAATCGACGATGCGCGCACCTTCAGCGGCATGCGCCTTCATCTTCTCGTATTCCTCATCGGTGAACTTTCCGGGCTTTCTGAGCACTGCGTCATCGACCGCGATCTTTCCCAAGTCATGCATTGGGGCAGCCTGGATGACATTCTTGCAGAACTCTTCGGTAAGGCCTCCTCTTCCGAAAAGGAGAAGGATATTCTTTTTGTCTGAAGTATCCTTCTTGATCTCATCGATCAGGATCTTGATGACGTCACTCGTACGTCTGATATGGCCGCCCGTGGAGTTGTCACGGCTTTCAACCATGGTTGCCATGCCGAGGATCAGGCGGTTATGCATCGCAACAATGTTTTCGGTCTTCTCCGCAACCTCTGCCGTAAGCTGGTCGTTATAGTTTGTAATGAGCTTCATGTACTTACGTGAAGCAGTGTCATCGGTTACAAAGAACTGGTATCCTACCCTGTGCTTTCCGTCGTAAAGATAGCTGATGGTGATCAGATAGATCTTATCATCGATCTCATGGTAGAAATGATCACGCGTTTCATCCCTCTTGAAATCTTCAAGCCAGTTTAAGAGCGTGTTCTTAATGGACATGTACTTGCCGGGATATGTATCGACCTTGATTTCGGCGAGGGCCGGGAAGACCTTCTGCGCAATCTCGTTTGAACCGAGATATGTATAGTCAAAGCTGAACGACACGAATCCCGTATCACCCTTCTTTACTATCGACTCAACACCGAGATCGGTTACATCGTAGAGGCAGAGCCTGTGCACGATGATCAGATAGATTATCTGCGCGAAAACATATGAAAGCGGCATCGGGTCGATTCCCTCAGGCAGGTTCCTTCCGAGGAAATATGAAAGGAACGAGACTGTTACCGGCAGCATCAACAGCACGATGGTCTTGTTCGATACATCCTTCTTTTTGATAAAGCTGTATACCATCACAATAACGCTGATAACGATCAGGAAAGTTATGATGACAAACGTGAGCGTATGTGCAAATCCGTATGTCTTGGTAAGCCTGCCCATACCCTTGTCGATCTCGAAATCGACCGTCTTATAGAAGTACGGCGCGTTGCCCATGGAGAGCACGAACGCATAGCTGGTCAGGCACATTAACATTAACCCTGCATTCATCCACCTCTTAAGATCGATGTGGCACAGACCGAAGATACTCTGTGTAATGAACAAAGACAGGAAACATCCGCCTATATAGGTCAATTTCGCCGCCACAAGGGCTGCATCAAGAGTCCTTGCGTGCGCCAATAAGGCGTATGCAAGGTTAACCAGCGGAATAAACGCAAATATAAGCGATATGTGCGTATCGAAATGCTTATGCCATATGATGATGTATATCAGCGTCAGAAGAACTGACAGACCGAATAATACTTCATAGTACGCGCCCACTGAATAACCCCTCTATTTTTCCTTTATTGTTTTGATTTTAACATCTATTTTCCGCCCGCAGGTTAAGGTTTTGTTGATTTTTTATTGCTGATCTCAAGCCTTGCCGTCAAGCTTATCGAAAAACTCCCTCATTGCCTTTTCGCACTTGTCGGGCTCTTCTCTATAAACGCCGTGTCCGCAGTCAAGCTGCACGACGGTTGCACCGGACAGCTTTGAAGCATAGTCCTTAACCATACCGGTCCATCCTTCCAGGATCTTTCCGTCTGAGACGATGAGAAGTGTAGGAACGTCCGGCATGTCTTTGCTTTCGATAAGATCACGGTCACTTATCAGGTAGTCTGATTCATGAGCATATGTCTCATTGCAGTATCTCCCGCAGACAAGAGCCATCGCCGTAGCTTTCTCCTCAGCCGCAAAATCTTTATTAATGCTGCCTCCGGCCAAAAGCCTTACGATCCCCATCTTCCTTACTGCCCTCATCAATGAGAATTGTGAGGCATTCGACTTTATGTAACTCTCGTCATACATATCGTAGGCTGCCGGTATGGCCATATCAAGACCCGCTATTGCTTCAACTTCCGAAGGAAAAGTCTGTGCCCAGTATATGGTCTCAAGTCCTGAGTAGGAGTGCGGGCACAAAATGTAAGGTCCTTCTATTCCTGCCGCTTTAAGGGCTTTTCTGTCCTGATCGACTCTGGTCTTAACGTCCCTGGGGCCGTCAAAAGCGTCGCTGAAGCCGTATCCGAACTTCTCGATGATGACCACTCTGTAATCGCTGAAACGGTCTGCAAAAGACTTAAAGCTGAAGATCGGACCTGAGTCACCCGCACCCGCCATGAACACGAGCGTGTGATCGCCTTTGCCTGCCGTGTAGATGCTCATCCGGGCACCGTCGACTTCAACCTTCTGCCCGTACATCTGGTTCTCGATAAGCATCTTTTCGGAAGACAGCATGATCCTGTCGTAAATGAACAGTCCCAGCAAAAAGACCGCTATGACCGCAGTGATGATCATTAAGACCCTGCCTGTAATTTTCAAAAACTTCTTCATATATGCCTCTTATCCCTTAAGAAATGCTTTTATCTCATCCGTGAACTGTACCGGAAGCTGTCCCATCGGGGAATGTCCGCAGCCCTCGATCAGGCTTACTTTTACTCGAGGTGCCTTGATCTGTTCCGCATACTCCTGCATGAGGCCGACCGGGCATGTCCAGTCACAGGAACCTGATATAAACAGCACAGGCATCTGATACTGATCGTCAGTCTCAAACCCATTGAAACTCATTATGCGGTCATCAAGAGGTTTTTGAAGCTGTTCAAACCTCGTATCACCTGCAAAAGCGGCTTTCAGTTCCAGCAAGAACCATCTGAGATCATTGACTCCGGCAATCGGACTGGTCACCGTCGGGAAAGTCGAGGCATCAGCTGTTTCAGTCACGGGGTGATATACCTCAACCAGTTTTCTCAGAGCAAGAAGATTGTTAAGGCTCATATCAGACTTAAACTTCTCGTATGCCGCTTCCATTTCTGAAGTATCGTCGCCCTTTTCCTTTGCTATGCGGAGAGCGTCTTCATATGAATAGACCTCGCCTGCATAATCCTTTTCGTTTACGACCTGTCCGATTCCGATATAAGCCGATACTTTTTCGGGGTGTGCGAGAACATATCTGCTGCCCAAAAAGCTACCGTAGGAGTGTCCCATGATGATGACCTTATCCTGACCGAAACGGTTTCTTGCGTAATCGACAAGGGAATCAAGATCTGACAGCTGCTGTTCAAAAGTAAGCGTCTTGTTGTCAGGATCAGCCTTCTCATTCTTATAGTAGGTTCTTCCGCATCCTCTTTCGTCCCAGGCAATGACCGTGTAATCATCGGTGAGATAGTCGTGCCAGTAGTAATCACTGAATGTCGACGGTGCGCCTGGTCCTCCGTGGAGTGAGATGATGACAGGATTGGAAGTATTCTTTCCGCTTACGGTGATGTATTCCTGCTGGTCATTCAGCTGAACGTAGATCTGCTCATTGACGCCGTCCTTATAAGCAACTGCGCGGCTGATCTGACGGTAATTGCGTACAGCGATGCAGAAGACGAATGTGCCTCCGATGAGGACTGCGAGAATGATGCAGATTGCCTTGAAAAAGCCTGTGACGATTCGCATTCCGAGCTTCTTCTTTTTCTTGGGTCCGTTAACCTCTTTTTCATGCTGCTTGTGAATACCGATGTGACCTATTCCGAGAATGATCGTTCCGACAAGCATTACGATGTTTCCGCCGTAGATTCCGAGCAGGAAGAAAGCGATAACCGGAAGCGTTGCACCCGCGACGGGAATGCCCAGGAAGCTTCTGTAATAGTCCTGCATGGTCTTTTCACTTCTGAAATATCTGATCCAGGAAAGCTCATAGAGCACCATTAAGATGAAAGAAACTGCAAGGACCGGAAGCCAGAAGTTGAAACCTTTGAAATTGAAATCAGAAAAGATCAGCGCCGTGGTCGTGACGATGACCTGGCCGCATCTCTCAAATGCCAGAAGGATCTTATTCTCATTTGATGAGTATTTTTCGTAATCAGTTGGCTGGTTCTTTGTCCAGATGAGATTCGGAACCGTCAGCATGATCAGCCAGATCAGTCCGATGTAAGAAAAGCCGAAATTCATAACCTACCCTTATTCCCAAAAGCTGCGGCATCCAACCGGATGCCGCGAGCCTGTTATTTAATTGATGTCGATGTTGCCTGCGTCAACGTTTACCTTGATGGATCCTGCACCGTTTCCGTCGGCCTTGTATTTCCTTCCGCTGACGGCACCGCCTACGCTTACGGCACCTGCGTCGACCTTGCAGTCGATCTTGTAATCAGAAAGATTCTCGACGCCGTCGATGTCAACGCTTCCGAAATCGGTATCAACGTTTACGTCTTCAAACTTTGTGTTCCTGATGTTAATGTTGCCTGCGTCAGTCTTGATCTTCAGTATCTTTGCTGACGAATCGGAAACACTGATATTCCCTGCATCTGCATCGATCTCAGCCTTACGGAATTCGCAGCCGCTGACTGAAACGTTGCCTGCATCGAACTTACCAAGGAGATAATCTGCCTTAATGCCGTTCATGCTGATGTCGCCGGCATTGACTCTCATCTCGAGGTTGTTGAGGTTAACGTCTGTTCCGAGCCTGATCGTGAGCTTGGATGAGATTCCGAGTTTAAATTTCAGACCCTTCTGTGTTGCCGTAAGCTTGCCATTCTCAAACGTAACTACCGGCTTCAGGCTCTTTGAACCTGTATACTCAACGCCGAGAAGGCCGCTGCCTTCACCGGATTCAAAATTGACTTGGCATGCTGAAAGATCGAGCTTTATTGAGCTGATCTCGCCTTTCATGTCGCCCATGTCTGTGCCTCCTTCTGAAAGACTGTATGTTGTCGCAAGTGTTTCACCGCTGTCCTTTACGAACACACCCGTGAAGAACGGAAGAACGAATCTGGTGCCCATTGAAGTAATCATGACTCCGCCGACGATGAGTGCGCAGATGATGATCGGGAGCTTGTTGACCTTTCTGTCAGACTTCGGAACGAATTCCTCGCCCATGCCTACGTTAAGTGCAAGAAGCCTGTCGTAACCCTTCATCTTGGTGTGTGCATATGTGATGAGGAACACGCCTAAGCCGATGAATCCGAACATCATGGCAGCACCGAGGCTTGAGTCCAGATAAGGTATCTTATCGAAGATGATGGGGTTCAGGATGCTCAGGATGCACAGTCCGATACCGATCGAAGACATCATGCCGTAAGAGCTCTTGAAGCTTGATCTCTCATTTCTTACGTACTCCGCGCCTTCAACGCTGAGCGAGCACTCTTTCCTTCTGACTTCCGGATAATCCTTGTTTTTGATTCCTGCAAGAACGAAAAGGACTACTGCGACGGCGATCATCGTGAACATGCCGCCGACTCCTTCCAGGATATCGAACGGAAGCGATTCCGCGATAATGGGTGATGCAACGCAGCAGATGCAAAGTGCGATTCCGATGGGGACAAGAAGTGCACGCTGGTTGATCATTGAAAGGTAAGCTTTGATCCTGTCCATGGAGAGAATGGGCTTTGATTCATTGGCGCTTTCCGTAACCTGCTCACCGATTCCCAGAGAATCCGCGAGTTCATCAAGGTTGCCGAACTCGGAGATTACGACGCCAATCGCCTCGTTCTCAGTCCTGCCTTCCTTGATAAGCTCCTCATATTTGTCTTCCATCATCTGAAGAAGCTCGGACTTTGCTCTCCTAACCTCTTCCGTATTCGGAAGATTACGGAACATATTGTCCAGATAATTTCTTATGGTATTCATACTGCTCTCCCCTCACCTGCTATAAACTTTTCAATAACTTCCTTCGTAAGCATCCACTCTTCACACTTAACGCGGTAGTATTCCCTGCCGGCAGGTGTTATGCGGTAATAGGTTCTCTTCTTTCCGCCTGCTAAGTCCTCGTCGACAAATGATTCGACGAATCCGTTCTTCTCCATTCTGGTGAATGCCGAGTAGAGCGTGGTCTCTTTGATAATGTACTTATCCTCGGATAACGTGCGGATCTGCTTTGAGATCTCATATCCGTAAGACGGGTCATTAAGAAGCAGGTAGAGAATGATTATGTCATTGTATCCTCTGATGACATCGCTGCTGATCTCTGCCATAGATCTGTCTCCCTTCCCAAAATATTACGCCTGTCATAGCTACGACTGCCGTTGCTATGACTGTCGTACTACGACTGTCGGAGTAAATATATCACCGCCCGAAAATGATGTCAACACGATATTCTGAATTCTTTCGATACTTCACAAACTATTCACGAAAGGACTCCCTTCCGTTTCTGCGACACTTATACCTCACTTTTTTATATACATATCCTTTTGGCGTTGATATAGTAATCCTATGTAAAATAATCTTGCGAAAAGAGGTACCGCCATGGATCTTTATGTAGACATCAAATTCCTTAACAACTCAGGCGACGGCACTAAGGAGAAGCCTTTCGGGACTATCTCCGAGGCAGCAAAGATCGCACAGCCGGGTGATACCGTTCACGTTGCGCCGGGCCTTTACAGGGAATATGTTTCACCCGCTAACGGCGGTACAGAAGACGCCCGCATCACATATGTCAGCGACGAGCCTTTGGGAGCCACCATCTCCGGCGCTGAGCAGATCACGAACTGGGTCCAGTACGACGGCGACGTCTATATGGCGAAGGTAGACAGCAAGATCTTCGGCGATTACAATCCCTACACCACTTTCTGTTACGGCGACTGGTATTTCGCCGGCAAGAACAGGCACGTAGGCTGCGTCTACATCAATGACAGAAGACTCTATGAGGCAGCTTCCATAGAGGAAGTCATCAAGGCCCAGGTCTACAAGTGCTCATGGGTTCCCGAAGAATCCAAGTACAAGTGGTACGCTGAGGAGAAGGGCGATCAGACAGTGATCTACGCCAATTTCGGCGGTCTCGAACCCAACAGCGAAATGACCGAGATCAATGTCAGGAGAATGTGCTTCTTCCCTGAGGAAACAGGCAGAAACTACATTACAGTAAGAGGCTTTAAGATCTGCAAGGCCGCCACAAACTGGGCTCCTCCGGCTGCATGGCAGGAAGGCATGATCGGTCCCCACTGGTCAAAGGGCTGGATCATCGAAGACAACGAGATCTACTTCTCCAAGTGTTCAGGCATCGGTCTCGGCAAGTATCTTGATCCCGAGAACAACCACTACTTCACATATCATCATCTCAAGAGCCCCACTCAGATGGAGCGTGACGCGGTCTGCAGAGGCCAGTATCACGGATGGCTCAAAGAGAACATCGGCAGCCACATCGTAAGAAGGAACAACATCCACCACTGCGAGCAGGGCGGCATCATCGGACGCATGGGCGCCGTATTCTCGATCATTGAAGACAACCACATCCATCACATCAACAACATGATGGAATTGGGCGGCGCTGAAGTCGCAGGAATCAAGCTCCACGCGGCTATCGACGTCATCATGAGAAGGAACCACATCCATCACTGCGTCATGGGCATCTGGACAGACTGGGAGGCACAGGGCACACGCATCACAAGGAACCTCCTGCACGACAACCAGAGACCCGAATATGCAGAGCCCTTAAGAGGCGGCATGGGCAGTGAGGACATCTTCGTTGAGGTCGGTCACGGGCCCACGCTCATCGACAACAACATCCTGCTGTCTGATGCTACTCTGCGTATCGCAACACAGGGTGTCGCAATGGTCCATAACCTCATCTGCGGCGCTTTCACTTCAGTCGGTGCAGGTACAGACTGGCGCTACACGCCTTACCACATGCCCCACAGGACTGAGGTCATGGGCTTCATGACGATCCTCCACGGTGACGACAGATTCTATAACAACATCTTCTTCCAGAAGCATTCCAAAACTTCCCTCGTTTCACGTTTCGAAGGCGGCAGGGTTGAAGTTGAAGAGCGCGTCGTAGGCACTCACGTCTGGGACCAGTATCCCGTTTACGATGAATGGATCAAGCAGTTCGATCTTGAGTCTGACACTCCCGACATGATGAAGATCGCAAAGGCACACTTCGATCACCTCCCCGTCTGGATCAACGGAAACGCTTACTTAGGCGGTGCTCTGCACTTCTGCAAAGAAGAGGATTATCTTTTCGATGACAAGTCAGAAGTCTATGTAAACGTTAAAGAAGACGGCGACAAGGTTTATCTCGAGACAAACATCGCAGAAGTTCTCGGAAGCTTCACTTCGGATCTCATCAACACCGAAGTTCTCGGCAAGGCATTTGAACCACAGCAGAGATTTGAGGACTGCGACGGAAACGACATCGTTTTCGATGAGGACTACTTCGGCGCAAAGAGAACTGACATCATTCCGGGACCGTTTGCAAATCCTGACGTTAACGGCATCAACGTAGTGCTCTGAGACTTGAATCCTTAACAAAACCAAGGGGCTTTCTCAAATGAAAGCCCCTTTTTATATCCTCATCAGCCTGAACAGGATCTTCTTGATCCCGGAATAATCCACCGAAGACGTGTTCATTATCTGTCTGCATGTCTTCACCATGGTCTCATATTCCTTCTTCGAAATATCCTTGCCCGAGAAGGTGGCCTTCTCCGCAATCTGACGCACCTCTTCAGGGAAGATGAATCTGAAGACACGCGCCATCAGCATGAAGTAATGGTAGCGCGCGATCGCTTTATCGTTGATCTTTTCGCTATTGAACCTGTTCGTCCAGAAGATCATGAAGACAGCCCTTGCGATCATGGTGAATACGGCAGCGGCAGCCAATGCAATCAAAAGTACAACGAATGCTTTGCATAATCTGATGAAGGATTCGGGCAGCTGAACCTTTTCGTAGGGAAGGTCTTCCGGAGAATGAGATCCCGTGTAGTTGTCTGTTCCCACAGGCATATTTGAAGACGGACGTGCTCCGCTTTCAGAAGAAGTCGTAGCTGCAGTTGTTTCGCCTTCCGAAGTTTCAGAAGTTGTCTCTTCCGTTGTGGTTTCAGATGTATCAGATGTTTCGGTCGTTGTCGTTTCCGGGTTTTCTTTGGAAACGAAATCCGATGTCTTAACATCCCGGTTGCGCCAAGCGAGAGCTTCAATGTTGAAGTAGGATTCGTCAACGTTGTAACCCGGAGTCGCATCACCCATTACCCATCCGTATTCAGGGACAAACACTTCAAACCATGCATGTGCATGCGAGGCAAGAACGGTGGTCTCACTGTCTATCATTGTATTCGGAGCAGTGTATCCGCGAACGTATCTCGCGGGAACTCCGATCATGCGAAGGAGCACGACGGAAGTAACCGCATAGTGTACGCAGATGCCGCTCTCACCCTCGTTTACGAACCACGGAACGAAATCCACGCCCCTGGGAGGATATTCCGTATCTATGCTGTACGGATGGAGTGATCTTACATATTCAGTTACGTTCTTGACCTTTTCGTAATCGCTCATGTGCGTACGTTCGTAGTAAACGTCAAGATACCATTCCGGAAGATTGCCGCCCAGTATCAGAGCCCTGTCGGTAGAATACGGTACATCGAGACAGGTCTTATTGACATAATTGTTCAGATATTCATCAGAATAGATATTGCCGGTCTTGACGGGCAGGTTCGATGAGGCAAAATCAGTGATTCTCTTATGCGTCGTGTTATAAAGATTATGCTGTTCTTCTTTTACGCCCGGTATGTGATAGTAATCCGTATAGTAAGGCACGATGTCCACGGATGCACTCTTTAAAGGAGTGATCTTTACGCCGTACGGAGCTGATTCATTCTCAAGCTCGATATTCCTCCTATAGGGCTGCTTTATCTTCAGCTTGCTGCTCAAAGTGTTGTTCTGGTACGTGTCGAGCGATTCGACCTTCAGATACAGCGTGCTGCTGTAGTAAGGCGTGGTTCCCGTGTAATAGGGATTGCTGTAGCGGTTAACCTTGAGAACCTCTTCCGAACTCGGATTGAAAGGTCCTACTTTGTTGAGGTTGGTCGATGTCGCATAGAGCGGTGAAACTGCATCGTAGCTGTCGTCAAAGTCCGTGTTTTCGAAACCGTTCAGAGCCCTGTCGAGTATCCTTCTCACGGGATTGTCCCTGCCAAAGGACTTGTCGAACCAGTCTCTCGTTTCGATGATGATGTTCCTTGCAAGCTTATCCTTGTTGTATTTCTTCTGCGGGTATATGCCGCCTAAGGCGAACATGAAACAGAAGACGGGAACCGTCAGCAGGATGAGCATCTTTTCATACGTTGCCTGTTTCTTTTTCCTGAAGGCGTTGCAGAGCAAAAGAAGTATTACGCCTGCACCCGCAACGAGGCACGGAGCAGCTTTCGGGCTTATGTCCGTGTTTGTTACCGAGAAAAGGAAATGAGGCACATAGAAGACCAGCGCACAGGGGATCCACTTGTGTTTCATAACCACAAATGCCGTCACGCTTATCGCGATCAGGTTATAAACGATGAAGAATACAAGCACTGTCCTGTTCGCGTCAGGGTCTTCGGGATATTCACCGGGAAGCCACAAAAACACATACAGCTTTAAGTAATAGAGCAGCGCCATGAAGCCTTTTTGAACGTCGAACCAGTCCCTGTAAAGACTCAGTCCGAAAATGGCCGGGGCGGTCATGAGGGCAGCAAATGAAATCCACTTTTTATTTATCAGGAATATCGCGCTGAATATCACTGCCGTCAGTAAGGATGCAAATATCGTGCGCTTTATGCTGAAAGAAATGCCGAACGTGGTTCCGAGCATCAGCGTAAAGCCTGCCGCAAGCGCCGTCGATATCACGATGGCGATCGCTGCGGATATGAACAGCGGTGAGGTCTTTTTATTCTCAAGAACAGTCTTCTCAGTCCTCATCTGAAGAACCTTCCTTACTGTCCTCAGCCTTTTCGGGCTCCTTTTCCTTTACCGGACTTTCTTTAGGGATCCTCATGCGGAGGATGTTTGTTATCGCTCTTTCAAGATCGTTTTCAGATTCTATCTCAAACGCAACCTCTCCCCTGTCAGGAGGAATTATCCTGATCCGGTGGGCGGTCTCGCGCTCCAGGAAAAACTTTGAAGTGAACACTATCTGTCCCAAATGCAGATCGAGCTCATCCCTGTCGGCAGTCAGCTTAAGCAGAACACGTGAATGTCCGCCGTATTCCTCAAGCGGTTCTTTTACAAGAAGCTCGTCTTTTTTCGCGGACATCTTCCAGTGGATCGTTCTTAAGGGGTCACCGATCTGGTATTCCCTTATGTCATAGATCTCGGAAGAGGGCTGCTTGGATTTGCGCAGGTTCTTGGCCTTGAAACCGAACATGTTCGGCATCCTCTCAGGGATCGACGGAACGGGCTTTACGAAGATCTCGTTATTCTTGTTGAGGTTCGTGTTTATGTGAAACAGCCCGAAAAGATCGTAGACCGAAAGCCACGTCAGCCAGTATGAATAAGAGCCGCAGTGCTTTGTATCAATGGGGATCTTCGAGGTTCCGTTGTCGTGTATCTCAAAGACGTGTTTCTTAACCGCGCCGGTCATGTGATCGGTTACGGTCATCTTGACCCTGCAGAAAGAAAAATAAGAAGCAAGGCCGCTTGTCGTTATGTTTAAGGATGTGGGCGTGCCGATGAGAACGCTCGTCTGGCAGTCAGACCTGAACTTCATCGTGCGTGAAGCGATGATGCTCATTACCAGGGACAGGACAGGCACCATGAGGACCACGAGGAGCAATATCCAGGATACCCACATCTTGTAACACAGGAAAAAGATGAAGGTTGAGAGTAGTGTGACCAGGTACGCTGCCCAGTTCTTCAGCATAAAGCGTCAGACCTTGGGAACAAAAGTAGATGCGAGGATCTCTTTTGCGATTTCAACTGTATTCTTGCCGTTGACTTCGGCTTCGGGATTCAGGATGAGCCTGTGTGTGATTACAGGCAGGAACACCGCCTGAACGTCCTTGGGAACGACATATTCCCTGCCGTTCATGTAAGCATGCGCCTTTGCCATTGAAGTGAAGGCAAGCGAAGCTCTCGGGCTTGCGCCTCTCTCAAGATCGGCATGACCTCTCGTCTTGTTTACGAGCGCGATGATGTAGTCCGCGATCTGATCGTGAAGAAAAATGTTATTTACCTGCGCCTGCATCTCCTGAAGCGTTCTCGCGTCGCACAGAGGCCTTACGCTGTCCATCGGATTGATGCCGTTCTTCCTCTGCTCGATCATGGCCTTCTCGTACTTGGCAGACGGATAACCCATTGAGATCCTGACCATGAAACGGTCGATCTGCGAGTCAGGAAGAAGTGACGTACCTGAAGCTCCGGTAGGGTTCTGAGTCGCGAAAACAATGAACGGTTCCGGCAGCATGTATGTCTTGCCGTCAACTGTTACGTTGCTCTCTTCCATTGCCTCGAGAAGCGCCGACTGAGTACGTGAAGACGCACGGTTCAGCTCGTCCGCGAGAAAGAGGTTGTGAAAGATCGCGCCGGGCTGATACTTCATCGTATCAGTGTTGCGGTCGTACATTGAAAATCCCGTAATGTCGGAAGGCAGAACGTCAGGCGTGAACTGGACTCTTCCGAAGTTGAGCCCCATTGTCTTAGAAAACGCAAGTGCCATCGTGGTCTTGCCAACGCCGGGAACATCTTCCATCAGGATATGTCCGCCCGCAAGAATAGCGGTCAGTGTCTCTTCGATGACATTATCCTTACCGCAGATTACCTTTTTAACTTCATGGATTATGCCATCAGTCATGCTGCC
>JAFWQF010000021.1 GCA_017509205.1 Clostridiales bacterium
AAGTTGACAACGGGGCGTGGATTATGTACTATTTCCTCGTTAATTGCGATGACGGAGACCCAGTAACTGCGGTAAGTCGCCTTCAGAGAGCTTTGCCCCCGGGCTGTAAGGCAGAGCGGAAAGAGACCGTAAGCGAATAACAACTCCAGCAGCATACCGGTATAAAGAGATTCCGCGCTTTGCGGAGTAAATCAGGTGGCACCGCGGACTAGTTTTGTTCGTCCTGAACTTAAGCAGCTTAAGTTCGGGGCGTTTTTGTTTATCCCCGGATAGAAAGGAACGGATATGAGTAACATCTACAGAGACAAGTACATCAACGAGCTCACAGAGCAGGATGTTGGAACTGAACTTCGCGTATGCGGCTGGGTCGAGAACATCAGAGACCACGGCGGCGTTTCCTTTATCGACCTCAGAGACATGTACGGCACGCTTCAGGTCGTCATGCGCGACACGAGCCTTCTTGACGGCATCGTAAAGGAGGAGTGCCTTTCGATCGTTGGTAAGATCGAGCACAGGGATGAAGAGACATACAATCCCAAGATCGCAACAGGTACGATCGAGCTCGAGGCTCACAAAGTTGATGTTCTCGGTAAAGTCTACACACAGCTTCCTTTCGAGATCATGACATCAAAGGAGATCAGGGAAGACGTAAGACTCAAGTACAGATATCTTGACCTCAGAAACCAGAAGGTCAAGGACAACATCGTCTTCAGATCCAACGTCATCGCTTTCTTAAGACAGAAGATGACTGAGATGGGATTCCTCGAGATCCAGACTCCTATCCTTACAAGCTCTTCACCTGAAGGCGCAAGAGACTACATCGTTCCTTCCAGAAAGTTCAAGGGCAAGTTCTATGCTCTTCCGCAGGCTCCCCAGCAGTTCAAGCAGCTGCTCATGGTATCCGGCTTTGATAAGTATTTCCAGATCGCTCCCTGCTTCAGAGATGAGGATGCGAGAGCAGACAGATCACCGGGAGAGTTCTATCAGCTCGACTTCGAGATGAGCTTTGCAACACAGGAGGACGTATTCAGGGCAGGTGAGGAAGTCCTCACGGCTGCTTTCGAAAAGTTTGCTCCCAAGGGCGCTCAGGTTACGGCTTCACCTTATCCCGTAATCCCTTACAAGCAGGCAATGCTCGAATTCGGTACGGACAAGCCTGACCTCCGCAACCCGCTCAGGATCATCGACGTATCAGAGTTCTTCTCAAGATGCACGTTCAAGCCTTTCCACGGCAAGACCGTAAGGGCCATCAACGTTCACGCTAAGCTTTCCAAGGGCCAGCATGAGAAGATGCTCAAGTACGCTCAGGAAGACCTCGGAATGGGCGGATTAGGCTACCTCGAAGTCCTTGAGGACATGAGCTACAAGGGACCCATCGACAAGTTCATTCCCGATGAAATGAAGGGTGAACTCGCAGAGCTCGCAAAGTTTCAGGCAGGTGATACGATCTTCTTCATCGCTGACAATGAGGCAAAGGCAAACGAGTGCGCAGGCGCGATCAGAAACGAGCTCGGAAAGAGACTTGACCTCATCGAGAAGAACGCTTTCAGATTCTGCTTCGTCAACGATTTCCCGATGTTCGAGAAGGACCCTGAAACACACAAGTACATCTTCACGCACAATCCGTTCTCAATGCCGCAGGGCGGCCTTGAGGCACTCAATACAAAGGATCCCGGCGAGATCCTTGCTTACCAGTACGACATCGTCTGCAACGGCATAGAGCTCTCTTCCGGTGCTGTCAGAAACCATGACCTTGAGATCATGAAGAAGGCCTTCGAGATCGCAGGCTATTCCGAGGAAGAGCTCAAGACAAAGTTCGGCGCTCTCTACAGCGCATTCCAGTTCGGTGCTCCGCCGCACGCAGGAATGGCTCCCGGCGTAGACAGAATGATCATGATCTTAAGGGGCGAAGAGAACATCAGGGAAGTCATCGCTTTCCCGATGAACGGAAATGCTCAGGATCTTTTGTGCGGCGCGCCCGGCGATGTAACCGAGCAGCAGCTCAGGGAGGTCCACATCAAGGTCAGACAGTAATCTTTGTCTGATGAAGGTCTATTTCCTGACATTGGGATGCAGGGTAAACCAGTACGAGACTGATGCCCTGAGAAGCATGTTCCTCGAAAGAGGTCATGAGCTTGCCGAAAAGCCTGAAGACGCAGACTGCTGCGTCGTTAACACCTGCTCGGTCACAAGCGAGGCCGACAGGAAATCCAGGCAGATGTTAAGAAGAATGGCAAGGCTCAATCCGGACACGATCGTCGTTGCCGCAGGGTGCTCAGCAGAGACCACCGACGGCAAGGTCGCCGCGGACATAATCGCGGGCACGAAGGAACGCCTGACCATCGTAGACAGGGCAGAAAAGCTCTTTGCTGAGCGTTCTGAACTGATCCATGAACAGGATCACGTAAGGCCTGCAGTTTCCAAAAAGGATGAATATCACGACTTCGGAAGCGTATTGTCTCCCGAAGGCTGCCGCGCGTTCATGAAGATAGAGGACGGGTGCGATTCTTTCTGCACCTACTGCATAATCCCGTTCGCAAGGGGCAGGGTTGCCAGCAGAAGCGTTGAATCCTGCATTAAGGAAGCACAGTATCTCGCAGCCAGCGGCTTTAAAGAGATAATCGTATCAGGCATCCACCTGTGCTCATATGGTAAGGACAGGGGCGAAGACATAATGTCTCTGGCGTCTCTGCTCAAGGATATCGATAACGTCGAAGGCATCGAACGCCTGCGTCTGGGTTCGCTCGAACCCATCTCCATGACGGATGAGTTCATTGATGCGCTGGCTTCTCTCAAACATATCTGCCCGTCGTTCCATCTTTCGCTCCAGAGCGGGTCTGACACGGTCCTTAAGAGGATGAACAGACACTATGACTCAAAAGGATACGCATCGCGTGTGGAGCGCCTCAGAGCGCGTTTCCCGGACATGTCGCTGACCAC
The DNA here is from genome assembly GCA_017509205.1 of Clostridiales bacterium. Taxonomy (GTDB): domain Bacteria; phylum Bacillota; class Clostridia; order Saccharofermentanales; family Saccharofermentanaceae; genus Saccharofermentans. The sequence goes on from JAFWQF010000021.1 coordinate 2,941, forward strand.
TGACATCATCGTCGGATTCCCGGGCGAGACGGATGAGGAATTCGAAGAGACGATGAGGTTTGCGGAAGAAATGGGATTTGCAAGGATCCACGTTTTCCCGTATTCACTTCGAAAAGGCACTAAGGCTGCCGAAATGGAGCAGGTCGCTCCCGAGATCAAGAAACAGCGTGAATCAAGGCTTCTTGCGCTGGCTTCAGATCTTTCTTCAGAGTTCGCTGGCAGATTGAAGGGAAGGAAAGAAGAAATCCTCGTCGAAAAGACCGAAGGCATGAAAGCCTCGGGTTACACGCGCAATTACGTAAGGGCTGAAGCGGTCTTTGATCAGGGCTTAACGCTCCCTGTTCCGGGCGATATCGTAAGGGGAACGGTGACAGGCAGCAGCGGGGCTGAAATTGTCCTCAAACCCGACCTTTGATTTTATAAAGAATCTTTACAATTTGCTGTTCAAATGTGCTAATATACAAGTGTATAAGGATTTTTCCTTCACCGGAGGACAGCTTTGGAAGACAGTACCGCAAAATTCAATCTTTCAGGAGACAGGACCGCGGATGTACACGCGCTTATGTCCTATGTGCTTTCAGCATTGAAAGAGAAAGGTTACAACCCCATCAATCAGCTGGTGGGTTACTTCATTTCGGGCGATCCTACCTATATCACGAATTATAAAGGCGCGCGAGGCCTTATCAAGAGAATAGACCGCGACGAACTTCTCGAGGTCATTATCAACGATTACTGCTCAAGGCTGTAATCTTTTCACGAGGAATAATTAATGGCTAAACCCGCAGGGCGTATTATGGGCATCGACTTCGGCATGAAACATATCGGAGTCGCGCTTTCTGATGAATCCAGAATCATTGCAAGAGGCTATGAGACCGTTAACTGGAACGGTGTTGACGACTCATGGGCGATAAACCGCATCTGCGAGATCATAAAGGAGATGAACGTCAACGCGATCGTTCTGGGGAAACCTTCAAGGACTGACGGCACAAAGTCAGAGACAGAGGCCAAGGCTGAGGTTTTCGGCGCCAAGCTCAAAGAGGCATGCGGGATCGAGCCTGTCTATAAGGATGAGCGCTTTACCACGGTCATTGCCTCAAGATATCTTCACGACTGCAACATCAAGGCCAAAAAGCAGAAAAAGGTCATAGACCAGGTTGCCGCAGAGATAATTCTGCAGGAATATCTCGATATGCTATAATAATTATTATTTTTTACCTGAGAAGGAGATAATAATTATGTCTGAAGATAAAGAAATGAACCAGAGCGAGCCCGTTAACAAGAAGGATGAGCTCCTTAGCGCCATCGCCGAGATGGATGTTGACATGGACCGCACCATCACCCTGACTGACGAAGAGACAGGCGAGGACATCGAATTCATAGTTAACGACACGTTCAGCATGAACGGCAAGGAATATCTCGTTCTTCTCCAGCCCACAGAGGATCCCGATGCAGATTACGAGTATGTGATCATGGAAACCGTTACGGTTGACGGCGAGGAGATGCTCCAGACCCTCACAGACAAGGAAGCTGACGTGATCTACGATTATTACGACAAGCTCTGTGACGAGCTCTACGGAGACGATGAAGAATCAGACGAATAACAAACCCGCGGGTTTTCGCAAAAAGAAGGCCATAAAGGAAGCTCAGAAGGCCAGACAGGCCGGAGAGAACCTTAAGACCGACAGCGGCAGCGATGACCTGTTAGTAATACGTGACGCGTACAGCCACAAAGAGTACTATCTTTCGATCATAGATACTTTTGCTCTGCAGAAGTCAGAGTATTTCGTCATGTACAATTACGTTCCGGATAACGGCAGCCATACTCCGCCGGAACTTGTCATAATGCGCGCCGGACGTTCACCTAAAGGCGACCAGATCCTTTATTCGATCAAGGATAAGGATGAGCTGGACCGCGCCTTTGTATGCTTCATGCGCAGATTTTATGCTTCCCGTGTTCCTGATGACAAGACCAGGAACGGCGTGGCATCCGCGGAAAGTGCGGCCGAATGAAATTCGCAGAGAAAGCATCCGGATGGCTCTTTGCCATAGGTCTGGCTGTCGCACTGGTGCTGGCCTTCAATTATCTGGATGTTCTGATCCTTATCTGTTTTAAGAATGCCGGGGTAAACACCAAGATTTATACCGGTATTTATTCTTTGACTGCCGCAGTGGTCAATACAATTGCTTTTACGGCTTTCTTCATTATCTGCAAAAAGATCAGGAGACCTGTTCTGCAGATAAGAAAGTCAAGCTGGGTCGAGATCGTTCTGATCGTTATCATCGCAATCGGAATGCTTGGGTTTGTAGATACTTTCATCATGGTCTCAAACAGGATCTCCGACTACATCAAGTCGCTCTCCGATCAGATGGACCAGTACAAGCAGTCTGTTGACAGGTTTGCCGGTGTCGATGAAGAGGTCGTTCCCCTTTGGGATACCATCTGCTACCTGATAACCATCTGCTTTATCGTGCCTTTGGAGGAGGAACTCATATTCAGAGGTGCTGTTTTCGGAGTCTTAAGGCGCAAGATGGGTCCTTTGGCCGGAATATTGATTACTGCCGTCATATTCGGCATAATGCACCGCGTTTCAATCCATACCGCATACGCGATCGTCTGCGGCATGATCCTTACGGCATGCTACTACTACACTGAAAACATTTTCGCAACCGTAATAATGCACTCGATCTTCAACATCATCGGATCGGGGCTTAAAGATCTGCTCAAACTTAGTGTTTTCGGCATTCCGTCCGGAGTTAGAAATGAGATCCTGATGAATTTCACCATTATCTGCATCCTCATGATGGTTCCCGCAGGACTCGGTTTCCTGGCACTGGCGCGCATATCAAGAAGACGCCGCATCAAGAAGCAGGCGGAAAGCGTGGCCGCAGTTGAGTAAGCTCGACCTGTTCAGATTCGGAAATACCAGGAGAAGGAAGTTCGCCGTGTATGTGATCACGGTGGCTTCTGTTTTTCTTGCAGCCGCGCTGTTCATGGTGGCCATTGGCTTCTTCAGCTACAGATCCGAACTCGTTACGGTTACTGCGACCGAAAACGATGCAGGCGATACTGCCGCAGGTACCGGCGTAAATGCTGAGCTCATTCCCAACGTCAACATGGTCTGCGATTCGTCTTTTGAAAGCTCGAACAGGTATTACAGCATGCTTGTCGCGGGCAGCTCGGGAAACTCGGTTTATCTTAAGCCTGATGCTGTACTGGGCAGCGGTTTTGACGGAAAGACTGCGACTGGTGCTTCTGTTAGAATCGTGTCTATCGATGCTGACGGAGTCATGAACGAAAAGTATTCCGGAACCATTACCGGATTTGAGACCGCAAGACTCGGCGCGATTGCACCTCTTGATGACATCAGGGGTCTTTACGGCGAAGATTCCATCGTTAAGGTCAGAGGTTTCGGCGGTACGGTCTGTGCTCTTACCCAGGAAGGATTCATTCTTTACGACATCACGAGCCAGCAGCTCGCGGGCAGGGTATCGGGCAATGAAAGCTTTATGGACATTGCCTGCGCTGATTCTTATGTCATGGCGATAACTCTGGACGGTAAGGTCTATCTGTCATCAGACGGAAAGAACTTTAATCCTGCACAGACGTACGGCGGCGCAGACGAACCGCGTGATTACAGCAAATCGGTATTCGCAGGCAGCGGTGCGGTCGGGAAGACGGCAGCCGCGGCATTCGGCGACGGAACGGTAGTTACCGTCTGTGACGGAAAAGTCTATTATTCCAAGATTGCATCAGTTTCGGGTGTTACGAGATTCCTTTCGTATGACACCGGTTTTGCAGCCGTTACTTCATCCGGAGACATTTACACTTCTTCAAACGGCATCGTATTCGGCTACACGGGCTCATCAAAGGCTCTGCAGGTCAACATCGCTGCCTGTGCGGGAAGAAACGGCAAAGCATGTTTTATCAACGAGAACGGTACTGTCGTAAGCCTGGTCTCAACAACTGAAGGCGTGAACCTGACTGAATCGATAGCTCCTCTTGCACAGGCTGACATACCTGTTTCCGTTACGCTTTCGGATTCCGGTCTCATCGTTGCGCCTCATAATGACGGCAAGGCCGTTACGATCGATCCATCTTCAGGAACGGTAAGTCCGTTCACTTCCGAAAACGTCGTAGTCGGACGCATACTCGGTTTCTACTCCGACAAGATCGTGTTTGATTCGGGAAAAGGAATCTACAGGGCTCAGGTCCTTTCCGAGATCAATGTCAGCGGTAACGTTCCCGAAGGAACGATCATGGCAGATGACATTATCTTTATCGGGGAGGAGAAGAGCGCATTCGGAGGTTCTGTAGGAAGCGGTGACGAGCAGCAGTGGTATATGTCTGGAACCAATTCCTGGGATGTATACGGCGGAGGAACCGTGTTTGCATTATCCAATGCGGCATACAGCGGTTCTGGATGCGCAAGGCTGACCGGTACCGGAAACAATCTGCACGCAATGTCACAGAAGCTCAGCGGCTTGTCTTCGGATTCCTTTAAGGCAGATACATTCTACAGGCTCAGCGTATGGCTTAAGTCACCGGATCTTTCAGGCAAGATCTATCTGTGGATCGAAGGCAAGACTTTCGGAAGAGTAGGCACGATACTTAACAAGGTCACGACGTCTTATCAGCAGTACGACTATGTTTTCGCCGTAACTGACCAGATGATGAAGAACAATGAGGAGATACGCGTTACCATTGCCTTTGAGGGCCCCGGCACGCTCTATGCCGACAACGTCTATCTCGGACCCGATTCATACCGTGAGGCGGGAATCCCCACACATTATCAGGAAGTCATAAAACTCGGAAAGCCCGCAGCGATCAGGCTCGGAAATTTAAACCTCGCATCTTCCGGTTTTTCACAGGCTTCTTTCTATGGACTTAGCGATGATTCAAATTCCGCCGATTGTGAGATCGGAGGAAAGACCAAGAGAGTCTCTGTCTGCAATTCGCTTGAGGACAGCTTGAGGCTCGTTAACGGCTGCGAATCGTCACCGTGGTTTAAGATGGGTTCTTGCGCAACACTTAATGACGTGAACAATTTCCTTGAGTATATGTGCGGATCCGTATCTTCGGTTTACGGAAAGAAGCGTATCGACAACGGAACCGCAATGCCGTGGGCACGCCGTTTTGACCGCATCTATATCGAGATAACCGACAGTGAGGGCTTCTTCATCAGCGACACGCAGAGAGCAGCTTACGTCAATTTCGTCATTTCGATGTTCTCCCAGTCTGAATACTTTACGGACATTAAGGACAAGGCCGTATTCCTTGACGGAATGAAGTACGACGGCGGCGTCATGATGTCATCTGCTAACAGCCATACGATGCCTGTCGTGATCGAGAACAACGATCAGAACGCAACCTTCAACGGCAACATCGAAGCTGCGTTCTCCGTTGCGCAGTACGATGTTCCCCGCGTATCCGCGAGCGGATACAGAGGTGAGTACATCAATTCGATCACTCTCGTCGAGGGCCTTAATGCAGGCAAGATCGCATCGCTCCTGATATCTGATAAATCTGCCTTTGCAGAGATGTTCCTCTTTGATGCGGGAATAAGTTTCAGACCTGCTTATTATTCCGATGACACCATGTTCATCAATTCAACTGAATTCGTGGAAGCCATGAAAGTATCGAGCGCGCTTGCCACATACCGCGGATGGAAGGAACTCTATGTCGACATAGCTGAACCTCTTGATGCCGCAAACAGAGGCAAATCGGAGGCTTTCCGCAGCATGTGTTCTTATGCTGTTTTCTATGACGGAAAAGACTACCTCATGATCATATCGAATTCTTCAAATGCGCAGCAGGCATTCCTCATCAATGACAACGCGATAAGGAGCACGAAGAGTACTGTCTTCAGGTATTCAAGCAACGGTACGCTGCTGACCGAAAGACCGCTCAGATCACAGAGCTTAAGGAACATCCTTCAGCCCGGCGAGTATTTCATCATTAAGATCAGGAAATAAAGAGATCAGGCGTTGTCCCTGATGAGACCGGGAAGAATGCCCGGGATCTTTCCGTAAGAGGTTTTCCATGCCCTGCACAGTTCTGATGCTTCGGCTTCAGTCTTGACGGTTATCTCTGCACGGAAGGGCATACCGGAATTGTCCGAGAAAAGAGTGACTTTCCAGAGACCGTCGGGAGTGGGAGCCTTGGAGCCTGTTACGAGTGCCGCAAGACGCATCTCTTCAATGAGTTCTTTGACGGAAGCATCGAGATTTGAAATAACAGCCGAATTGAGAGCGGGCATGGCATCATCAAGAAGTGCTTTGCCGCCGGCTGATATCGTAAGCGTCTCGGTTCCGCCGATAGCAGGAGCAGTCTCGCCGTCATCGTATTCACGGTCCATGAGATTGCCTGCGATGAGTTCCTCATAGGCTCTGCTGAAAGTGAAGAAATCAGTATAAAGCTGATCTATGCACCTGTTCATGAGCAGGTGATAACTGATGCCGGGAACCCGGCTCACGAGATAGAGTATTCTGATCTTTGCTTCAGCAATCGAAAAATCTGCCATTTGGTACTCCTTTGTTTCCAATTATAATCGAAAGTCTCAAAATTGACTCAAAATTTTATTGTTAAGACCGCTTTGTCTTTAATATAATTAAAAAATGGCAAAACAAACGGACAGAAAGTATATTGCATTGTTGGGAAAGAAGGCTTTTGCCGCAGTTATGGCGGCAGTATCCTGTTTCTACATGTCCGCCGGCATCATGCCCGTGGAATATGTTTTCGCCGATGAGGTTCCTGAAGTAACTGCCGAAGAAGACGGCGGTGAAGAAAAGAAGGAAGAACTTGTAAGGAAAACTGTTCCTGAAACAAAACCCGAAAACAAAGAAACCGTAAAAGAGACTGAAGCAAAGCCTTCCGAAGATAAGCCGGTACAGACTGAAAAGCCTGAAGAAATAGAGAAGGACGAGGCGGAGACCGAGCCTTCGGAATCTTCTGAAACACCTTCAGAAACGTCAGCAGAGACTACTGCTGAGACTTCTTCTGAAAAGCCTTCTGAAGAATCAGAAGAAAAGCCTGAACAAAAGCCGGAGGAAACAACTGAAGAAACTACGCCTGAACCCCCGTCAGAGACTGAGCCTGAGGTACCCGCTGAGACTCCTTCTGAAAATGAACCGGAGACCATACCTGATGCAGAGCAGGGCACGTCCCAGGATGCCGGAGATACGGCCGATGAGCTCGGATACTCAATGTCTGGTAAGGGCTATCTTCCTAAATATAAAGCAAAGACTGCCCAGTTTAAGGACGGCCTTCTTACCATAGGTCAGAAGGGCAAAAGGCTTGAGGCATTTTCGATCAGCCTGAAGAATAAGACCGGCTTTGAGGGAAGCATCACATACAGGGCTTACATCAAGAAAAAGGGCTGGTCCAAGTGGGCTGAGTCAGGCAAGGTCGTCGGCACGAAAAAGAAGAACCTCAGGATCGAGGCAGTTCAGATAAAACTCACGGGCGAACTTGCAAAGCACTATTTCGTTGAATACAAAGCTTCAGTCAGTACGCTCAAGGATTCACAGGGATGGGTGCATGACGGAACGATCGCAGGCACCATGTATAACACCAAAAGAATGGAAGAGCTTCAGGTAAGGCTCGTTCCGGTCGGCGAAAACAAAACGTCCTCGGTAATCTACAGACTCCGCGGACAGTCGTACGGATGGCAGAATGAATGGAGCAGGGACGGCGAGGCATGCGGTACTTTTTCTAACCGTATCGAAGCGCTCACGATAGCGCTCGGACCTTCACAGTATCAAGGCGGTATAACTTACAGGACTTATGTCCAGGACGGCAAGTGGACAGGATGGACTTCAGCCGGAGCAATGAGCGGCAACAGCAAGACGGGCAAGCGCATCGAGTGCATACAGATGAAGCTTACCGGCGAGATGGCTGAGCATTATGACATCTATTACCGCGTGTATACACAGTCTTTCGGATGGCTCGACTGGGCCGTAAACGGACAGGCTTCAGGCACGACGGGATGTTTTTGCAGGATCGAAAAGATCCAGATCGTCCTGCGCGAAAAAGATTCGGGAGAACCCGGAAATGAAGGCGGAATAACGAGTGCCAAAGAGCATGCTTATTATGCCGCTTCGAATTCCGGTGCCATAATGACATACAAGAACATATTAAGCTGCGGCTATGCGGATCCTGAAGAATTCAGAAAGCAGCTCATCAAGAATTTCGAGTACATGGACGGCGTCGGTTATTTCCACATGGGCAAGATGGTCCAGGGCTATACTGACTGCGCAGGTTCCGTTTCGCTGGCATTCAGGGTCGCCCTCGGTACTGCTAAGTTCACGAAAAAGTATAAGAAGGGCACTTTGAGCAACGGCAAACAGCTTTACGGCATCGGCGTAAACTACTGCGGCATAAAGAGCTACAAAGACAAGTTCGGATGGTGCCGTAACGGTACGGCTTCCGTAAACAGCCACTTCCTGAATACCATTATCAAGAACAGGAAGATCAAGTATTCGCAAGTTTCGCTTTCTGACAGAAGTGACGGCGTTAAGGGCTGGTCCAATGAAGAGTGGATAGACTATCTCAAGGAGACGGGTGCAAAGCCCGGCGACGTCATCGTCTGGTTCAATCATGACTGGAGCAAGACCAAAGGCCAGCACATGACCATGTACGCCGGCATCGGAGAAGACGGCATTGCATACGAATGGACAGCCTCGAGCACTTACGGCGTCATCCTTTCGCCTCTTACCGACAGGTCACCTCAGAATATCTTTGAGGCATTCACGATTTTTAAGGGCGTTGCTGACGTAACCGGATATTATTGATCATTCATTTATTGCTATTCCGGGCAAAAATATATTAAATTTGATGATTTTCAGGCCAAAAACCTGTTCAAGAACGCCCTTTGCGGTGCTATACTTTGTAATGCTTTTGAAATAATCTGCAAGGAGTTATTGAGATGATTACATTTGACTATTCAAACGCACTCGGCTTTATCGGCGGACAGGAAGCAGTAGACAGAATGGAGCCTCAGGTTAAGGCTGCAGCTGACATGCTTCACAAGAAGAACGGCCCCGGCAATGATTTCCTCGGCTGGCTCGATCTGCCTTCAGCATATGACAAGGAAGAGTTCGCAAGGATCCGCAAGTCTGCACAGAAGATCAGAAGGGATTCCGACGTTCTCATCGTTATCGGTATCGGAGGTTCCTACCTCGGTGCAAGAGCTGTCATCGAGATGCTTGGCCACAGCTTCCAGAACGCTGTTTCCAAGAAGATCAGGAAGAGCCCGCTGATCCTTTTCTGCGGCAACTCCATCAGTGCAACATATCTCGCTGACCTCATGGATGTTATCGAGGGCAAGGATATCTCCCTCAACATCATTTCCAAGTCAGGAACAACAACAGAGCCTGCTATCGCTTTCCGTATCCTCCGCGCTTACATGGAGAAGAAGTACGGTAAGGAAGAGGCAAGATCCCGTATCTACGCTACAACAGACAAGGCAAGGGGAGCACTCAAGGGCCTCGCTACAGAGGAAGGATATGAGTCTTTCGTAGTACCTGACGACGTAGGCGGACGTTTCTCCGTTCTTACAGCCGTAGGTCTCCTTCCCATCGCTGTTGCAGGCATCGACATCAGAGAGCTCATGAAGGGCGCAAGGGATGCTTCAAAGGCTTACAAGAAGCTTCCTCTTTCCGAGAATCCCTGCTATCAGTACGCAGCAGTACGTAACTGCCTGCTGCGTTCAGGTTATTCTACTGAGATCATGGTCAACTATGAGCCTTCATTCCACTTCATGACAGAGTGGTGGAAGCAGCTCTACGGCGAGTCCGAGGGCAAGGATGGCAGAGGAATCTTCCCTGCAGGCGTAGACAACACAACAGACCTTCATTCCATGGGCCAGTTCATTCAGGATGGCGCAAGGATCATGTATGAGACTGTTGTCCAGATCGACCAGCCCAGAAGATCTTTCGAGATCCCCAATGATCCCGATAACCTCGACGGTCTCAACTTCCTCTCCGGCAAGGACATGAACGACGTTAACACAAAGGCAATGCAGGGCACCATCCTTGCACACGTTGACGGTAAGGTTCCGAATCTCCTTATCCACATGTCCGAGCAGTCAGCATACGCTCTTGGTGAGCTTATCTACTTCTTCGAGAAGGCATGCGGAATCTCCGGATACATTCTCGCTGTAAATCCTTTCAACCAGCCCGGTGTTGAGGCTTACAAGAAGAACATGTTCGCTCTCTTGGGCAAGCCCGGATATGAGGATCAGAAGGCAGCGCTCGAGAAGAGACTTGCTAAATAATCACGCTTATTACAATGCGGTTAAACAACGTGCCCGGCGGATGGTCCGCCGGGTATTTTGTTATATAATCTGAAAAAACCAAACTGGCGGAAACGGAACATGAATAAGGTATTCAAACAGTGGATCGTACCACTTTTCTTTATAACCGTAGGAGCTGTTATAGCGGCTTTTGCTCTTGAGGAATTTCTTGTTCCTTTTAAGATACTTGACGGCGGCGTTGTCGGTATCTCGATGATCATAAGCCAGCTGACGGGATTCCAGCTCGGTGTCCTGACGATCCTTCTGAATATCCCTTTCATGATAGTCGGTTTCAAACGTCTCGGAATAAGGTTTCTTATCCGTTCCATATATGCAATGATTATCTTTTCGGTGTTCCTGAGCGTTTTCGCGGACATGAAGGAAGTTACCGACAAGGAGATCCTGGTCGTAGCGTTCGGAGGCGTCACGCTGGGTATCGGTGTCGGCCTTATCCTTCGTTACGGCGGATGCCTTGACGGAACCGAGATCGTAGCGATGCTCCTTTCGCATCACACTGAGTTTTCAGTAGGCCAGATAGTATTGTTCTTCAACATCATCATCTACGGTGTTGCAGGCGTGCTCTTCGGACCTGACAGAGCGCTTTATTCACTGCTTACGTATTTCATCACTTCCAAGGTCATAGACATCGTCGAAAACGGCATGGAGCAGGGCAAGTCCGTCATGATCATCACTGATCACGGCAAGGACATCGCTGATGCCATCTATTCACAGCTCGGCAGAACCTGCACGCAGATGGAAGGAAAGGGCATGGTCAGCAACGGCATAAAGACCGTGCTTTACTGTGTCATCACGAGAGTCGAAGTGCCTGCGATAAAGAAGATAATCAACGATGCTGATGTATCAGCGTTCATGACCATCTCGGACGTTTCGGAGATAGTCGGAAATCACATCAAGAAGAGAAAAGTCATTACTCCCAAGGCGCCCCCTAAGGCAGCTCCCAAAACTCCGGCAGTCAAGACTCAAAAACCGGCTCACAAAGCTGCTCCAAAAAAGTAAAGAGCAATATCTGTATACTTTTCGATACGATTCATATAGCAACGCAAACTTCTTTGATATATATTTATATTGGTAGGGGTGGAATTTGCGTTTGAACCTGGATAGCTTTCCAATTACAAAATGAGAGATTTAGTCAGTTATACGTGTTCGTCATGCGGCGGTGCGTTGACCGTCGATAAGAGTCAGGAAGTCTATGAGTGCCCGTTTTGCGGCAATGCATATGACTTTGTTCAGATGCATCACGATGAACTTCTGAAAGACGCGGAAACAAACATGCGTCAGATGGAGTTCACTTCAGCAAAAGAGAAGTACAGCGCGATCCTTGAAAGCGATCCGCAGGATTTTTATGCGCTCCGCGGTCTTGTGCTTTGCAGCGGTCCCGTTATTTCGACTGAATCATTTAAGAAACCCGAAAAGCTGACGGACTGTTCTTTTGATCAGATGAAGGACTGTCTTAATAAGGTCAAAGAGCAGGCGAAAGAGGCTGATCAGCCGTATTTTGAGAAGCTTTTTGAACTGGTCGATCTTGCTCAGAAACATAAGGCTGCATCTGAAGAAAAGGCCAGGCTTTCCGGTGAATCGAACAGAAGATTCGGTGAGATAGTCGAGGTCGAACTTGAGCGTGAAGAAGCTAATGAGGAAGCCTGGGAAAAGGCTAAGTCTGCCGGCAGGGTAATAGCCGCGGTGACTTCCAAACACAGTTACGGGGACGATGATTCCAGAGGTGTGTATGGTCTGGTCATCGGTGGGTTTACCATCATTATTGTGCTTATCTATTTCCTGAGCTTGTGGGCTTTCGCAGTAATTGCAGGCGTCGCCGCCATTGTTATTGCCGTCCTGATCTTTAATAAAAGATCGGATGAGAAAAGGCAGGCTGAAATAAGCGCAAAAATGAAAGTCGGCAATGGCAAGAGCGGAGCAGTCGCAACTGAACTTGCTGAGACAGGTAATAAGTATTCCCAGGCATACAGGGCACTTGTGAAAATGGAACCGAAGACCAACAAGGCGGCTGAAGTGAAATACACACCGAAAACGTTCTGACGGCAGGAGTTTCTGATGGAAAACAATATCAAAGTTATCTGTACAAAATGCGGCGGTGAACTTCTTCCCGATCAGGAAGGGAAGATATACAGATGCATGTATTGCGGCGTTGCTTTTGGCAGTACAGTTCTGTTTAATAAGGATGCTCACACTAAGGCTCACAAAGCACTGGTCATAGGCGAGTACAACGAAGCGGACGTGTGGTACAGCTGCATGCTGATGCGTGATCCCGGAAACATATATGCTCTTCGCGGACGCGTACTCTGTGCGGGAAAATGGAAAAGACCTGCCGATATCAGCACTTCATTGAAGATGTCTGACATCAGGTTTAACAATCTCTACGAGAGGATCGCTGAAGGTGCGGCCCATGCGGATGAGAAATACAGTGAGTACTTTATTTCGTTTAATAAGCTTGTGAATATCCTTGCTCAGATCCAGGGAAAGAGTTTTGAACTCAGGTCTCTTATCAAAGAGGACGATGAACCTTCCGGAAAACGTGACGCTGTTACCTATTCCAAGGGAATGCTGGGAACTGCATTTGAAACAACCCGCAAGGTCCTGAACTTAATGGACATAGAATTCGGACTCGACAAAACGCCTGATCCGGAAGAATGACCGGCGTTCAAAATACGGAGATAAGCAACAGTGTTTTTTGATAATGCATACTTCATAAAAGGCTCGGCATATGCCGGCAAATCAACGATGGTAAAACTTCTTGCCGAAAAGCATGGCGGTATTTTGTGTGAAGAGAATTACCATGACCGGTATTCAGGTGAACTGGACAGCAGCGAGTTCCCGTGCCTTACATATACCCGCGATCTTAAGGACTGGCATGATTTTATAAGGCGCACGCCTGAAGAATATCTTGCGTGGATCGACGGTGTTGCAAAAGAGTGCGAGATATTAGAACTGCGCATCTTAAAGGATCTGTGCTCACAGGGAAAGCCGGTGTTTGTAGATTCGAATATCTCACTTGAAACGCTCAAGAAGATCACGCCGCATGATCACGTTCTTGTTATGCTTGCGGATCCCATGATCTCGGTTAACAGATTTTTCGAGCGCCCCGATAAGGAAAAGCAGTTCCTTTATAAACTGATAATGGAAGAACCCGATCCCGAAAAGGCGTTGGAGAACTACCGTCAGGGGCTTATGCTCATCAATTCGCAGGAGCGTTATGACCGTTATCTGAATTCAGGATTTACGGTCATAAAAAGAGATGACGGCAGAAACATTGATCAGACTCTTGAAATGGTGGAAAAAGCTTTCGGTCTTACAACATAATTCGGTCTTATCTGTCACTTTCATTGCGAACCTTCTTCTATTCAGGGTCTTTGAGAAAAGAAGGTGATAACATAATCGAAAATGATATGGTTCAGGAGGCATTATGAGACTGGGAACATCAAGTCCGCTAAAGCATGATTCAGCAGAAGAATGGGCAAAGAACCAGATTGCATTAGGCTGCAGATCTGTAGTGTTCCCGCTGTCTTCTGATGACCCCGAAGAGAAGATAAAAGAATATGTTGATGCTGCCAGGAAATATGATCTTCTCATAGCTGAAGTCGGCATCTGGCGCAATGCGATGTCAATGGATCCTGATGACCGCAAAGCACAGCGTGATTACTGCGTGAGACAGCTTCAGCTTGCAGACCGTATCGGTGCGCGCTGTGCCGTTAATGTTGCAGGCGCAATGGGCCCAAGATGGGACGGTCATTATAAAGAAAACTTCACTGAAGAAACCAAAGCTGAGATAGTGAAGATGGTCCGCGAGATCATCGACAGGGCAGAGGTGACCAATACGTATTTTACGCTGGAACCCATGCCGTGGATGATACCCACGGGTCCCGTGGATTACGTGAGGCTTATCGAAGAAGTAAACCGCGACCGTTTTGCGGTTCACATGGACATCATTAACATGACCAATTCTTTCGATAGATATTACGGTGCGGAAAGATTCATCGACCGTTGCGCGGAACTCCTCGGAAACAGGATCAGGAGCTGCCACATCAAGGACGTTCATCTCAAAGAGGAATATACTTTCCAGCTCGAGGAATGTGCACCGGGCAAAGGTGAATTCCCGCTGCGTTACTACGTCCAGAAGATGAATTCACTCGATCCTGACATGCCGGTTATTCTCGAGCATCTGAATACGGACGAAGAATACATCCAGTACATGAATTACCTTAAGGAGGTCCTCTATGGCATACAGTAGGATTTCAGATGCAAATGAGATCACTGAACGTTACATGGACAGTTTTCTTATCAAGGAGAGACTGATAGATTCCGTTGTCGCTGATACGGAAATTGAACTGTTCGGAACAAAGTTCTCGAGCCCCGTCATGATGCCTGCTTTTTCGCATCTCAAGGAATTCGGCGGACGTAAGCTCACGGGCCTTGAGGAATACTCGATAGCCGCGAAGAACATGAACATCTTAAACTTCGTCGGCATGATGGAAAACGACATGTATAAGCGCATCGCTGATACGGGCGCAAAGACGGTCCGCATAGTCAAACCTTATGCTGACAACATCAAGGTCAGGGATCAGATGAAATATGCTGAAGATGAGGGCGCGTTCGGAATCGGAATGGATATCGATCACATCTTCGGAAACGAAGGACTTGACGTTGTCGTCGGTGAACTCATGACCGTTCAGACATCCGAGATGATCAGGTCTTACATAGAATCAACGAAACTTCCGTTCTTTGTTAAAGGCGTTCTTAGCGAAGAGGAAGCGGTGAAGTGCGCTGACCTCGGAGCTAAAGCGATAATAGTAAGCCACCATCACGGAAGACTTCCTTATGCGGTTCCGCCGCTCATGGTCCTTCCTTCGATAAAGAAAGCTCTGCAGGGAAGAGACGTTAAGATAATCGTTGACTGCGGCATCAGTTCAGGTGCTGATGTCTACAAGTGTCTTGCGCTTGGCGCAGATGCCGCTGCGGTCGGAAGAGCCATGCTTCCTTCGCTTGAAGAAGGCGGCATCGAGGGTATGGAAAAGTTCATCACAAAAGTGAATAACGAACTCAGGTTCATCATGAGCTGCACCGGTTTTGAGACCGTAAGTCAGATCGACGATTCATGCATCGTTAAGACCTGAACGTCGGTTTAACAGGCAATCAAAAAGGGGCGCAGCACACACAAAGACTGCACCCCTTTTTACGGACAGAATATTTCTTATTTGTTGACAACGACCTTGTCGAAAGCCAAGGTTACAGTATTGCCTTTTATCACTGCGGGGATGTAGAGGATTACTTTTCCTTCATTATCGTTATCGCAAAGTACCATTACGTAATCTCCGTCTTCAAGTCCTCCAATCTGGTTTTCATCGAATTCGAAAAGATAGTCATCACTGTCCTGACGGTCACCGTTAGCGATGTAAGAATAAAGAACGTCAACTTCATCGGCGTCAACTTCATTTACATAGCCCTTTGTGCCGGGGCAGAAACCGAGCCATGCATCCTGTGTGAGAAGGACTTCTTTGTTTACGGTAAATATGTATTTGCCGTCTTTCTTCTGGAAAGTAACGTTGTCGTATTTTGTGGCATCTGCCTCAGGCGCATTTGTCTGAGCTGCAGCAGAGGTTGCCGGTGTTCCGCTGTTTCCGCCGCTTTTTTTGCCGCATGCCGATAATGAGAGGATCATTGCAAACGCCATGGTTGCTGCGATAAGTTTCTTCATAAATGAGACTCCTTTTTTAACGCTTGAGTTCGGGATTATCCCTGTAGAATGTTTCTTTGTCTTCGTACATCCTCTGATCAGCCAGCTTGAGAGCGCTGGTGATATCGGATGAGTCATTCTGATAGCTGTATCCGAGGGCGAAGCTGACGTCCTTGTACTGCTTGGAAAGGGCTTTGACCCTGCTGCATTTTTCCTTGATCTCGTCTTCCGTTGTATAGGAGAGAAGGATCATGAACTCGTCGCCGCCGGCCCTGTAGATCTCGTCGCCGGTGAATACATTCTGGAGAACTATTGCGGCGTTCTTAAGCAGAAGGTCTCCCGCGGAATGACCGCCCTTGTCATTGACTCTCTTAAGACCGTTGAGATCTGCAAAGATGATGCCTATGCCCTTGATCGCGGTTATGGAACCTGCTCTCAGACCGTCGATCCTGTTGTTCATCTCATTTCTGTTGAGAACACCGGTAAGCATATCCATGGAACTTAAGACCTTAAGCCTTTCGAGGAGCTTATGATTCGCGATCTCGGATGCTACGAAGTATATGGTAAGTTCGAGGGTTTCCTTGATCTTGACGCTGTTGTTTGTATCAAAGTTGCATGCCCAGATGTATCCGAGGGATTCACCGTTTACATCGAGAGGGAAGAGAACAAGGCTGTCGACGTGCTCTTTCTTAAGAGACTCGTACCATGCGGAATTCTTTTCCTTGAGGTACTGCCAGTCATTGGTGTTCTTGATGATGAGACCGTTGCTGCCTCCGATGGTATCCTTCCATGATGCGGTAAGATCGTAGAACTTGTCATTAAGAATTCTGCTCATGCTGGGAAGGACCGAATATTCATTTCTGGATTCGCTCAAAATGGAGCAGGTTCTCTTCTCGTGGTCCGTCAGAAGAACAACGCAGGACTGTGCGTCGATGATCTTTCTGATATCAGAAATGACCTCATCCATTGTATGCTGGAAATTGGTGGCACCCCTGAGCTTGATGCATGTGTTGAGTACTGCGGAAGCAGTTGAAGCGGATGTGTTGCTCATCTGCTCGCTGTCGGCGTTTTTGGATATTATCTGCGAATATGTGCAATAGTGGATGTTTCCCACACTCTGAAGAGGGATCATGTAGAGGTTGAACCAGAAATCAAATCTTTCCGGTTTGACGTAAGTATGCATCGGCTGCTTTAACACGGCGCATCTGTAGCAGAAATCCTCAAAGTTTAGATCCTTCGGAATGTATTTCTGATAAGGGCTGTTCGGGATGAACTTGCTCGCGAGCATTTGAGGCATTGCTTCATTCGGTATCTCGATGGAAGCAATGTAGGGGGCATTGCCATGGACTATTCTTATCTCGCCGTAGGAACCGTCTTCCTTTGTTTCAACCGAGAGGATACATGTCATTACGTCGATCATGTCGACAAATCCCTTGAAGTCCATAGTATGCCTCCATATCTAAAGTTTACTTGATATTATTCTATCACATCTGATAATTTATGTCTTTAATAAATAAAAGGCTGCCGTAAGACCGGCAGCCTTGAGTGTTTGAACTGTTCGAAAAGCTTATTTTGCTACGATGTTGGCTATCCTGCCCTTAACGTAGATGAACTTCATTATGGATCTTCCTGCAAGAGCGCCTTCCAGTCTGCCGTCTGCCTTTACGATGGCTTCAACTGCATCCTGATCTGCTTCTGCTGGGATGTTGACCTTGAACTGGACCTTACCGTTGATCTGAACGGCGATCTCAATCTCATCCTTTACAAGAGCACTCTCATCAACTTCAGGCCACTTCTGGTTGTAAACGGAATAGCCGTTGCCCAATACTTCGCACCAGAGTTCCTCTGTGAAGTGGGGAGCGAAAGGTGCAAGGAGGAGAACGAGCTTCTCTGTTGCGTATCTCTTGAACTCAGCCTTGCAGGAACTGTCCTGGCTGTACTTTGTGATGGCGTTCAGGAGCTCCATCATTCTCGCGATCGGAGTGTTGAACTGGAACTTCTCTATGTCTGCAGTGGAACTCTTGATGGCATAGTTGACTGCATAGTTGAGTTCCTTGTCGGCAGAAGTCATGTCAGATTTAGCGGGAACAGCTGATGTCTTGCACTCAGCACTCTCTGCGACACATGTCTCGATCCTTCTGAAGAACTTGACGATGGCCTGGAGACCGGAGTCTGACCAGGGACCGCCCTCGATGTAGGCGAATCCGAATCCGAGGTATGTTCTGAATACGTCTGAACCGTACTTGCTGATATAGTCGTCAGGTGCAACGGTGTTGCCTCTGGACTTGCTCATCTTTTGGCCGTCAGGTCCGAGGATCGTACCCTGGTGAACGAGGCTTGTGAAGGGCTCGTCAAAATCGAGCATGCCCATGTCACGCATTGCCTTTGTGAAGAACCTTGCATAGAGGAGGTGCATGCATGCGTGCTCAGCGCCGCCGACATACTTATCGACAGGGCAGAACTTGTTGATCTTATCCTTGGAGAACATCTCCTTGTCGTTCCTGTTGTCCGGATATCTGAACTGATACCAGGAGGAGTCAACGAAGGTGTCCATAGTATCAGGATCACGTCTTGCGTCAGCACCGCACTTGGGGCACTTGCAGTTCATGAATGATTCGCACTTTGCGAGCGGGCTCTCACCGTCGGGTGTGAACTCAACGTCGTAGGGGAGAAGAACTGGAAGTTCCTCTTCGGGTACGGGAACAACGCCGCAGGAAGGGCAGTGGATCATCGGGATCGGAGTTCCCCAGTATCTCTGACGGGAGATGAGCCAGTCACGGAGTCTGAAGTTGACTTTCCATTCGCCCATGCCGATCTCGGCAAGCTTAGCGACGATGGCCTTCTGCGCATCGTGCATCTCCATTCCGTCGAACTCGCCGGAGTTTGTAAGATAACCCTTTTTGTCGCAGTAAGGGAGATCTGAATCAACACCCTTTTCGGGCTGGATTACGCGGATGATCTCAAGGCCGTACTTGTGAGCGAAATCAAAGTCTCTTTCGTCGTGTGAAGGAACAGCCATGACAACGCCTGTGCCGTATCCTGCGACAACATAATCTGCTGCCCAGATCGGAACCTTTCTGCCGTTCAGGGGATGGATCGCATAAGCGCCCGTGAACACACCGGTCTTCTCGCGTGTGGTGGACATACGGTCGATCTCGGTAACCTTTGCGGTTGCCTTGCGGTATTCCTCAACTGCGTCTCTGCACTCGTCAGTGGTGAGCTTTGCGCAGAGTTCTGACTCAGGTGCGATTACTACGTATGTGATACCCATGAACGTATCGACTCTGGTGGTGAACACCTCGAGCTTCATGGGAGAACCGTCTTTGTTTGTAAGCTGCTTGCCGTCCTTTTCGACATAGAGGGCAACCTGTGCACCTTCAGATCTGCCGATCCAGTTCTTCTGGAGCTTCTTGGTCTTCTCGGGCCAGTCGAGCTTCGGAAGATCATCTAAGAGTTCCTGAGCATACTCGGTGATCTTGAAGAACCACTGGGTCATGTTCTTGCGGATGACTTCGGAATGGCATCTCTCGCACTCGCCGTCGACTACCTGCTCGTTTGCAAGAACGGTCTTGCATGAAGGGCACCAGTTGACGGGTGCGTTCTTACGGTAAGCAAGGCCTCTCTTGTAGAGTTCGATGAAGAACCACTGGTTCCATCTGTAGTAATCTGGCATGCATGTCTTGACTTCATAATCCCAGTCAACGGTGGTACCCATTGCCTGAAGCTGCTTTTCCATCGTGTCGATGTTCTTCAGAGTGGAATCCTTGGGGTGAATGCCGGTCTTGATGGCATAGTTCTCAGCGGGGAGTCCGAATGAGTCGAATCCCATGGGGTGGAAGAGGTTGAAGCCCTGCATGTGCTTGAACCTTGCCCAGGAGTCAGTAAGGGAATAGTTATACCAGTGACCAAGGTGTAGGTTGGCTCCGGAAGGATAAGAGAACATCTCAAGGCAATAAAGCTTTTTGCCTTCTGCGTCCGGATTGAACTTGTAAAGTCCGCTCTCGGCCCATTTTGCCTGCCATTTTTTGTCGGTCTCGATTGAATAACTCATGACACTGCTCCTTAATACTTAAAAAATAACAACTAATTTTAGCACCAGAGGATTAAAAATGAAACATAGTTGTAATTCGCTTTGATATTCAAATAATTGATTTTTGAAGAATGTGATGTAATAATAGGGCGTTGATTTTGAATTAAGATGCCGTATTTCGGCGTTTCTATATATTTGAGGTGATATTTTATGGCATTAGGCATGGAGATTAGTGTCGATCTCGGCACCAGCAGCGTGTTGATATATATCAGAGGCAAAGGCATCGTCCTTAAAGAACCCTCTGTAGTCGCAGTTAACAGCAGAACAGGTAAAGTACTTGCAGTAGGTGAGTCCGCAAGCCTCATGCTCGGAAGGACTCCGGGAATCGTTGAAGCCATCAGGCCTCTGCGTGAAGGTGTCATTTCAGACTTCCGCGCAACAGAGGTAATGCTCAAGGCTTTCATCGGACGTGTCTGCACGGGACTCCGCGCAACATATTTCAAGCCTACGATCGTTGTATGCGTTCCTTCGGTAATCACACCGGTTGAGCAGCAGGCAGTTGAGAATGCCTGCCGTCATGCCGGCGCAAAGGACGTTTTCCTCATCAGAGAGCCTATCGCTGCTGCGATCGGTGCAGGTATCGACATCACAAAAGCATGCGGTTCAATGGTAGTTGATATCGGCGGCGGTACGACGGATATCTCCGTCATCTCACTCTGCGAACCTGTTGTTGATGCATCCCTCAAGGTTGCAGGCGACAAGTTCGATGAGGCCATCATCAAGCACGTAAGAAAGAGACATAACATCCTTATCGGTGAGAAGACAGCCGAGAAGCTCAAGATCGAGATCGGATGCGCTTACCCGAGAGACGAGGAGCTTACATTAGACGTTCAGGGAAGAAACATCATCACGGGTCTTCCTTCAACTGTCACCGTTTCTTCAACCGAGATGCTCGAAGCACTCGAAGAACCGATCACCCAGATCTTCGAAGCAGTTCACAACGTTCTCGAGAGAACACCTCCAGAACTCATGGCTGATATCTCTCAGAGAGGTATCGTAATGACCGGCGGCGGTGCAATGCTCTACGGTCTTGACCACATGCTTTCCAACAGGATCGGAATCGATGTCTACCTTGCACAGGATCCGGTATCGTGCGTAGTTATCGGAACAGGTAAGGCTCTTGACATGATGGACAAGTTCGCAGCACTTTCAAGCGACGTCTGATCTTATTGAATTTGACTTTGATAGACGCCTGTCGATTTATAGACGGGCGTCTATTTTTATGTTTAGCCTGAGATAACTCAAACGTGCCTGAAATAAGGCTTGACGAGTAAAATACGTAATGTTAAAATTCACGCAGTTAGGACATTCCTAATCTTTAGATAATTCCATTTGGTAATTCGTTTGATCTTTTATAACCTGATCCCAATTCCCACGATTTGAATTTTGATATCTAAAACTACACATGAGAGGTATTCATGGACGATTTTGAAAGCCTGAACTCCAAGACTGATGCTGACCTTGCCCAGATAGCAATAGCTTTCGGCGATTACACCGCTGAGGAAGTCGGCAGCAAGACAAGAGAGGATCTTATCGCAGCCATAATGAACGGCGGAGCCAAGATCTCAAAACCTGAGATCGCGCAGGTTCCTGACGTGAAGATGGAAAAGATTAAAGATGAAGCTGTGGCAGATGCTGCGGAAAAGCCCGCCAAAAAGCGCGCAACACGCACTAAGAAGACAAAGAAGACTGAGGAGGAAACACCTCTTGAAGCTTTAGCCGAAAAGTCTTCTGAAGAGCCTAAAGAAGCACCTGCCGAGGCACCTGCCGAAGAAGCAAAGAAGCCTGCAAAAACCAAGGCAAAGACACCTGCAAAGCGCGGCAGAAAAAAGAAGACTGAAGAGGCAGAACCTGCAGCTGAAACTGAAGCTCCCGCAGCATCTGAAGAAGCTCCCGTTAAGGAAAATGCAGAACAGCCTGCAGTTGCCGAAGCAGCACCTGCTGAAGCACCTGAAGCTCCTAAGACAGAAGAGCAGAACAAGCCCCGTCACAACAAGTCCAAGAGACGCAAGATCTCTTTCGGTCCCGGACAGGAGACTAAGACTCAGGTCGTAACGGCTGAAGCTGAAACTGAAGCAAATCCTGAAGAGGAACCTGTTGTTGAGATACCTCAGGATGTTGAGATCGAAGGCGTTCTCTCCATCGGCAATCAGGACGGTAACAACAAGAATGATTTCTGCGGTTTCGTACACAGAAGAAACTATCTTCCCGGTGAGGATGACGCATATGTTTCCGGCCAGTTCATCAAGAGAATGGGCCTGCGCCGCGGCGATTACATCAAAGGTTTTGCAGCTCCCAAGAGAGGCAAGGACAGATATGCGCCGCTCAAGAGGATAGTATCCGTCAACGGCATCGAAGTTGATGAGACAAATAATTTCGAGAACATAAGAAAGCGTCCGAAGTTCGAGAATCTTACTGCCATCTATCCTGATGAGAGACTTACTCTCGAGACTGAGAAGGAAGATATCTCCACGAGGATCATCGATCTTTTCTCACCTATCGGTAAGGGTCAGAGAGGTATGATTGTATCACCTCCGAAGGCAGGTAAGACGATCCTTCTCCAGAAGGTCGCAAATTCAATCACGGCAAACAATCCCAACTGCATACTCATAGTTCTCCTCATCGACGAGCGTCCTGAGGAAGTTACGGACATGCAGAGGAACATCAAGGGTGAAGTCGTTTATTCCACATTCGACAAGCGTCCCGAAAACCACGTAAGGGTTACTGAACTCGTTCTCGAGAGAGCAATGCGTCTTGTTGAGCTCGGCAAGGACGTAGTAATACTTCTCGACTCGATGACGAGACTTGCAAGAGCTTATAACCTTACGATCAATCCCACGGGAAGAACTCTTTCGGGCGGTCTCGATCCGGGATCACTCTACGGACCTAAGAGGTTCTTCGGTGCGGCACGTAACATTGAGCACGGCGGAAGCCTTACGATCCTTGCAACAGCCCTTATCGAAACGGGTTCGAGAATGGACGAAGTCATTTTCGAGGAATTCAAGGGTACGGGCAACATGGAAGTCACGCTCGACAGAAAACTTGCCGACAGAAGGATCTTCCCGGCCATCGCGGTCGACAAGTCAGGTACCAGAAGGGAAGACCTGCTCCTGCTGCCTGAAGAACTTGACGCGGTCTGGCTCATCAGAAGAAGGATCGCTGAGGCAGATACCACCACGGCCACCAATGCGGT
Source organism: Clostridiales bacterium (assembly GCA_017509205.1). Taxonomy (GTDB): domain Bacteria; phylum Bacillota; class Clostridia; order Saccharofermentanales; family Saccharofermentanaceae; genus Saccharofermentans. Next base: position 26,226 of record JAFWQF010000021.1, read on the forward strand.
CATCAACTTTATGGAGAAGACCACGAATAACAAGTCGTTTATCCTTTCGGTCAAGAAATCTTTCGCGGCTGATTGACAACGGGTTTTTATTCAAGTAATATAGCAACGCTGATTTAGTAATCCGGTATGACATACGTGATGGAAGATTACGCGTCATATCTTTGATTGAGAGGTGAAAACAATGAAAGAAGGCATCCATCCTCAGGCACAGGTTGTAACCGTTAGATGTGCTTGCGGTAACACATTCGAGACGCTGTCTACAAAGAGCGACCTCAGAGTAGATATCTGCTCCAACTGCCACCCGTTCTACACAGGTAAGCAGAAGCTGGTTGATACAGGCGGACGCGTTGACAAGTTCAACAAGAGAATGGGCAAGGCTTGATCCTTTACCCGGGTTAAAAAGATTAACCGAAGAGCTGTGCAAAAGCGCAGCTCTTTTTCTTTTGCCTTTGCTTTATTCTTATTTCCTGAAGCAATAATGATATAATCTGCATATTAATGAATAAGTTTCCTGTCTGGAGATCAAGATATGTCTAAGAAAAAAGAGAACAAGCCTGCCGTCAGGTCTGCGGAGACCGCGGTTTCCTGCGAGCCCGGAAAGCCCTGCAAGAAGACCACCATCGGCGGTCAGGCTCTGATCGAAGGTGTCATGATGGTCGGTCCTTCTAGGACGGCCATAGCTGTCCGTAAGGGCGACGGCACCATATATGTTGAAGAGATAAAGCAGAGCGAGAGGGTTTCCCATTTCGAGAAGATCCCTTTCATCAGAGGCTGCATAAGGTTCTATAAGATGCTCGTTACCGGCACCGGCGCTCTCATGAGGTCGGCTGACATTTCCGAAGAGGGAAAACCTGAGGAAGAGACAGGCGAAGAGAAGAAGCCTTCCAAGCTTGATGAATTCCTTGGCCGTCACCGCAATGCTGTTGTTACTTTTGCCGCGATCCTCGGAATACTTCTTAGCATCGGCCTTTTCATACTACTTCCGAGACTCATCGTTGATATCGGAGCGAAGTTCATTCCCGAGCGGATTCTCGAACAGACCTGGATGTCTGTCGTTCTCAATGTCGTTGAAGGTATCCTGAGGCTTGTCATCTTCCTGCTCTATCTGATCAATGCATCCAGGATCAAGGACGTTAAGCGCGTATGGCAGTATCACGGTGCAGAGCACAAGACCATCGCATGCTATGAGGCAGGCGAGGATCTTACGGCTGAAAACGTTCTTAAGTTCACGAGATTCCATCCCCGCTGCGGAACGGCTTTCATGTTTATCGTTCTTGCTATCTCCATAATGATCTATACGGTTATCGGAGTGTTTACGGGAACACAGCCGATGTGGGTCAATCTCGTCATCCGCCTTGTTTGCATACCTTTCATCTGCGGCATCTCATATGAGCTCCAGCGCTTTGTCGGACGCCATGACAAGAACGGATTCTGCAGGCTTTTGTCCAAGCCCGGACTCTGGCTTCAGAAATTCACCACGGCTGAACCTGATGCTGCCATCGTTGAAGTTGCCATTGCATCGCTTCAGGCTGTAATTCCGGAGAATAAGGAAGATGACATCTGGTGATGTTTTAAAAATCCTTACCGCGTCTGGCGATGAGGAAGCACAGACTGATGCACGCATACTGTGTGAAGAACTTGAAGGGGAGGCTCTGTCTCTTGCTGCCGCAAGGCGTGCAAAGGGCGAGCCTCTTGCGTATATTCTGGGTCACAGGCATTTCTGGCGTGAAGACTATAAAGTCGTTCCGGGAGTACTTATTCCCCGTCCTGACACTGAGATCCTTGTTGAGTGTGCGTTAAGGTTTTGCGCCTGCCATGAGCTCGCAATGGGAGATGTGCTGAACGTGCCTGTTTCAGGCATTTCCGGAAATGTCAGGTTTGCCGATGTCTGCACCGGTACCGGCTGCGCGGGAATCTCTGTTGCAAATGAGCTACTTACACACGGATTAAGTGTTGACGGAATACTTACTGATATCAGTGATGCGGCACTTGAGACTGCCGGGACAAATGCAGGATCTCTGCTTAAAGACACTTCCGCTCTTAAAGTGATCAGGAACGATATTTTGCGGGATGTACTTCCCGGAAAATACGATTTCATTATCTCCAATCCGCCTTACATAACTGATAAGGAGATGGAGGAACTGGACAGCACCGTAAAAGACCATGAGCCTGATCTGGCTTTAAGGGGCGGATCTGACGGTTTGGATTTCTACGGTGTCATATTCAAAAAGAGCTTTGACGCTTTGAACCCCAGAGGTGCAGTGTTCGTCGAGCACGGATATCTTCAGGGCGAAGCTGTCAGAAAGCTGTGCAGGAAAGCTGGTTTTGATCAGGTCGGAACCGTAAGGGATTACGGCGGAAACGAACGTGTCACATGGGGGATTAAGCATGCCGGGTAAATTCTACAGATACAAGTTCGCTGAAGGCGAGACCGTAACGCTCAAGAAAAAGCATCCGTGCGGAAGCCAGGACTGGACCGTCACCGGAACGGGCTCAGACATAAAGCTCAAATGTTGCGGATGCGGACGCGTAATGACGCTGGACCGCGAGAGCCTTGAAAAGGCCACGGTTGCTGTAAAGCCTGCGGATAATTCCGAAAATTAAAGTGATTCCAGACTCTGCGATACGCAGATGTGCCTTCCGTCACAGTCTTCGAAAACGAACTGCCTGTTGACTTTCATCTGCTTTGCTTCGTGCGCTTCGGGAAGCTGTTCGATTATCTTTATGTCGGATGCCATGATCTCGTTTTGGAGCAGGTAAGGCTCTGAACAGTAAATGTACATGTCGTATTTGATCCCGAATTTTCTAAGAGGCCTTGCTATGTCGCCGCTTCCTTTTACAAGCACGATCGCGATGTTGTCTCTTGTGAGCCTGATGTGCGGCATCGACTCATCATCTAAATGAGCGGCTTTGAAGCCGAGTTTTGTCTCATAGAAAATGGAAGTTCTGTAAGGATCAGGGCAGACAAAAAGAGCTGCCTGGCTGTTCATTAAAAGAAGCCTGCCATTGTCATCTTCATTCTCTTCGGATTCCTTGTCGGAGCAGTCAGGTGCGGTTACCTGTGTGCTGCTGTTGAATTGATAGCCCAGAAGAGGCTTGCAGAAAGCCTTCTCGTGATCTTCCAGGGAATCCATGAGTGCCTTGCGGTCAAGGATCTCCTGTGTCGTCATGTTGGAAGGGACGGATCTGAGCCTGTCGACTTTCTCGCAGTATTCAGCGAGGCTTAAGAAACGTATGAAAAGAGGAGTTATCTCGTTGACTGATTCGGGAAGCTTTTTCTCGCCGTGAAGGAACATCATGCCGTATTCGACTGCTTCAGGCGGGAGCGCTGCAAAAAGGTGATTCAGGAATAAGAGTTCGTCCTGTGCCTTTTCGTCTGTTCCTCCTGCGTCAATGGTGGACTGCATCATGTCGAAGACCGCGTTTATGTCGTGTGCGGGATATTCCTTTTCGAGCATTATGGGAAAGCCTCCTGATGTTTTCAAAAGAATGAATTTGACTTATTATATCAGACATAATTTTTATAAAAATAAGAGGTTAAGTAAATGCCGGCGTTTAAAAAGACAAATGCGATGAGGATGCTCGACAAAGCGGGTGTCGATTATGAATATAAGGAATACGAATATGACGAGAACGATCTCGACGGCCACCACGTGGCAGAGTATCTCGGTGTGCCTTATGAGGAAGTCTTCAAGACTCTCGTGGCAGTGAGCGACAAGGGAGAATACCTTGTTTACTGCATCTGCGTTGACGATGAGATCGACCTGAAGAAAGCTGCAAAACTCGCAGGCGAAAAGCGCGTGGACATGATACATGTCAAAGATCTGCTGAACGTGACCGGATACATAAGAGGCGGCTGTTCTCCGATCGGAATGAAGAAGAAATACAGGACGTTCATCGACGAGATGATCGAGCTTGTGGACAGCGTAAGCGTAAGCGGCGGACAGAGAGGGCTGCAGATCAAGCTTAAGCCTTCTGACCTTGTAAGCTTTACCGAGGCTACTGTCGGTGACTTTGCCGTCAGAGACTGAATTGAAGTATAATGTCTTTCTGAATAAACAGAGGAAGTAAATCGTTATGTTGGACAGTAAAAAATTCACACTTGATGATCTTAAGAGCGGCGCAAGGATATATTTCATAGGCATAGGCGGCATCTCGATGAACGGCCTTTCCAGACTTGCCAAAGCGGCAGGATTTACCGTCGGAGGTTCTGACAATCATCCGGGCGAGAGGACTGATATCCTTGCATCTGAAGGCATAAAGATCTACGGATGTCAGGTCGCATCCAACATCGATGATTTTAAGCCCGATGTGTTGGTCAAGACCGCAGCAATACTGCCTCATAACGAGGAAGTGAAGAGAGCTTCCGAACTTGGTCTTCAGGTCCTGGACAGAGCTGAATTCCTCGGAGCTTTCACAAGGACATACAAGAATGTTATCAACGTCTCCGGAACACACGGAAAGACCACCACGACATCGATGATCTCACTGATGATGATCGAAGCAGGTGCCGATCCCACAGTTCATCTCGGAGCAGACCTCGATCTGTTCAAAGGAACCGTAAGGACCGGTGCTGAAGACCGCGGTGTTCTCGTTTCCGAAGCATGCGAATTCAACAGGTCTTTCCTGAACTTCTCGTCAACCACTGCTGTCATAACCAACATCGATCATGACCATGTTGACTGCTATCCGACAATCCAGGATGTAATCGATGTTTTCGCTGATTTCATGGGACTCGTAAGTGATGACGGAAACATCGTTGTTTCAGGACATGACAAGAACATCGCAAAGTCTGTCGAAGAGGCAAGGAAAGCTTTTGAAAAAGCTGGAAGAAAGTTCCCTCAGGTAGTTACGTGCGCAACGGATGAAGCTGTATGTGAAGTCTCAGGAAAGACAGCTGATTTCTTTGCAAGGGATATCTCATTTGAGCAGGGACTGCCTTCGTTTGAGATCGTGCATGACGGTGTGTCTTTCGGAAAAGTGCACCTGCGCATTCCCGGAACTCACAACATAGCAAATTCACTTAACGCCGCTGCTGCAGCATACCTTAACGGCGCATCGCCCGAGAGCATTGTCACAGCGCTTAACGGCTTCGGAGGCGCTGACGGAAGATATACTGTGAAAGGCAAGTATAAGGGATGCGATGTCGTAGTCGATTACGCTCATCATCCCACGGCAGCAAGGGCAACGATCGAGGCCGCTTCAAACATGCCTCACAACAACATCCTCGTTGTTTTCCAGCCTCTGACATACGACAGAACGAAAAAGCTTTTCGAAGATTACGTTACGAGCCTTCTGCCATGCAGAAAGGTGCTCTTTGCAGAGATCTTCTCTGACCGTGAGATCAACATGCACGACATCTCTTCGAAGAATATTTCGGATGAGATCAATAAGCGCGGCGGAGATTCCGAGTTCTATGAGGACAGAGAAGAACTCAAGAGAAGGATCGACGAGCTCATAGAGCCCGGCGACATCATATTGATCCTCGGACCTGAGGACATCAGGACACTCGGCGACACTTTGTGCCCGAAGGGCTGATCAGGCATGAAGAGAAAGACCATTACGCCTCAGGAGGAATTCACCGGACGCGCTCCTGAGATGAACAGAACGACCAGAGTCAGAAAGGTTTCCGCAAAAGCCTGGATAGCCGCGGCTTTGTCCCTGGTAATGAGTCTTGCTCTAATAGGTCTTTATAATCTTGCTTATTCCGGTGCAGGTGAAAAGGAGAAGATAGCGTTGTTTTATTGCGACAAGCGTTTCTTCCCGTATGTCTCCATGAGCAATGCGCTTCTTTCTGCCGGATTCGATTACGATGTCGTTAAAGTCAGTGAAGATGACGAAGTAAAAGATACTGAAAAGTACAGGATCCCCGATCAGTATAACGGCAGAAAGATCGTAGTCATTTCGTTTGGCAAGGCAGCGTTCAAGGTTATGGATGCTGTAGCCAAAACGGAAAACCAGAATGTCATAGGTTATTGTCTCGTTGATCCGGATTATCCGGGAAACAGCGCACTTGAAGGATACGGACGTTATTTTCCCAAGACACCTGTTGCCATATTCAGCAGTGAGGAAAAGTCAGCTCAGGCAGGACAGGAGGGGGGAGCTCCGATGCTCTACGAGAAACTGTCCGGTGCCGATACCAAATACGGCGTGCCCGCGGTCAGCGGAACCGTTATAAAGAGCAAAGTATACATTACACCTGACCAGAGCAGATACATGTCGCTTTCGTCTGTTTCACTCGGAACGCATGTACTGCGTTATTCGCCGCTGTTTGAAAACGAACTCGCAAGATACCTTGGCATCACATACGGAGACGGAATATCTTCTTTCAGGCTGACTTCGTGGTTTGTTCTTGCTCCGTTTACGGCTTTTGCAGCGCTCTGCTTTCTCGCGCTGTTCGTTTTCCTCATTCCTGTCAGGGAATCCGACAAGGGTTCGAAAGAGCTCAAGGGCAGGGACAGCTTAGGTACCATAATCTTTTTGGGTCTTTCAGCATGGATAGCCCTTACAATTTGTGTGATGACCTATATTCCCGCATTGAAAGGTTATGTCAGATACGCCGTCGTATTGGCACCGGCTGCGTTCGTGGCAATGATGGCTCTGATGCGCGTTCCGTTCCTGCTTTCGAAAAAGGTGGCTTACAAGCGTGACAAGCTGCAGGGCAACATGGTGCTCGTGCCTTTGGCCATGGCGGTGTGCGAGATAGTATTCGTCTATGCTCTGGTAATAGCGTTTACCGACTTTTCGGGAATCGATCAGGGGCAGAAAAAGCTTGCTGCGTCGCTCATAGTATTCGCTGTATCAAGCCTTTCAGCATTTGCTCTGGCAAGAGCTGACAGGAAATCGAGGTTTGCGGGTGAAGGCCCGGCCTCATATTTCGGCAATCCTGCCTATTTTGCGGAAACTGTCATCCCGCCCGTGGCACTCATGGTAATCTCGATAGTCCGTGCAAACGGGGCGGATATATGCTATGCTTCCATGGCACTCGTCTGTGCTCTGATACCGTTTGCGGCTGCAGTGACCATCAAGCGGTTCTCAGACTTTTTCGAAGCGGCGGGAGTGACTTACGGGATCCTTATGGGAATCCTCGTGTATATTGCTCTTTGACGCAATTGATTATTGACTTTCAGGCTCCATAGGTGTTATTATACGCGGGTGACCGCATGCAACGGGCTCTTTAAACACGCTTTGAAATAGGCTCAAAGCCAATGAATTCGGGCGTTGCCTTGGTTTAAGCAGCGAGACTGGAAGAACAGGAGGAACGAACATGTACGCAGTAATTAAGACAGGCGGAAAGCAGTACAAGGTTTCTGTCGGCGACGAGATCTTCGTTGAGAAGCTCGAAGGCGAGGAGGGAACTCAGGTTACTTTTGACGAAGTACTTGCTATTGCTGATGACAACGGCATTCAGGCTGGTGATCTCAAGGCTACAGTTACCGGAGAAATCGTAAAGCAGGGCAAGAACAAGAAGGTAATCATTTCAAAGTACAAGGCTAAGAAGGGTTACCGTCGTAAGAACGGACACAGACAGCCCTATACCCGCGTTAAGGTATCGGCTATCAACGCCTGAGATCCGCTATGATTACCGCCGCATTTGAGCGTGACCAGAAGGGCAGCATACGCAGTTTGCGTGTAAGCGGCCATTCGGGATACGCAGAAGCAGGTAGTGATATCATCTGTGCGGGAGTTTCCAGCTTATGCTACGCAGCCGCCAATGCTTTAGAAGACATTTGCGGATATGACAACGAAGAGTTTCTCGTTATCAGAGGCGAAGGCACCGAAGATGTTGATCTCAGCATAAAGGTTCCTGATAAAGGCACAGCGGAAGTCCGTGACAGGGCACAGGTCATCTTAAGGATGGCAGAGCTCGGAATAATCGCTATAGCGGCGGAATACAACGGCAAAGGCAAGAAGTACTTGGAAATCAACAATAAGAAGACACCGGAGGTGTAAACATGATCAGAATGAATTTACAGCTCTTCGCTCATAAGAAGGGAATGGGTTCCACCAAGAACGGCCGTGAATCCCAGTCTAAGAGATTAGGTGCGAAGAAAGGCGACGGACAGGCAGTTCTCGCCGGCAATATTCTTGTCAGACAGCGCGGAACAAAGATCCATCCCGGCACAAATGTCGGCATCGGTTCTGACGACACCCTTTTCGCTCTTATCGACGGTACCGTTAAGTATGAGCGCATGGGCAAGGACAAGAAGCAGGTCAGCGTTTATCCTGTAGCTTGATTTAAAGCTGAGGAATACTAAGCGTTTACGAAGAGCAGTCTGTCATTTGATGACGGCTGCTCTCTTTTTTAAGGTATAAGAGATGTTTATCGATCACGCAAAAATATACGTCAAGGCGGGAGACGGCGGAGCCGGAGCCCTTAGTTTCCATACCGAGAAGTACATCACGAACGGCGGACCGGATGGCGGAGACGGAGGAAACGGCGGCAATGTCGTTTTTGTCGCTGCCAAGAATCTTACCAGCCTTCAGAATTTCCGCTTCAAACACAAGTTTGTCGCTGAAAACGGAGTTAAGGGCGGAAACCGCAAGATGTACGGCAGATGCGGAGAAGACCTGGAGATCGGCGTTCCCGTCGGAACGGTTATCAAGAATGCCGATACGGGGGAACTCATTGCAGACTTTACCGAAGACGGTGAAAAGGTCGTTGTCGCACACGGCGGCAAAGGCGGCCTCGGAAACATGCACTATGCCAATTCCATCCGTCAGGCTCCCCAGTTTGCAACGCCCGGAACACCAGGTGAGGAGCTCAACCTCTATGTTGAGTTAAAGCTCATCGCAGACTGCGGTCTTGTAGGATTCCCGAATGCGGGAAAATCCACGCTCTTATCCGTTCTTACCAGGGCGAAGCCGAAGATCGCGGATTATCCGTTCACTACGCTTGAACCTGTTCTCGGAGTAGTCGCAAATGACGATTTCTCTTACGTCATCGCCGATATCCCGGGAATCATCGAGGATGCGCATCAGGGCGCGGGCCTCGGACACGATTTCTTAAGGCACATCGAGCGTACAAGGCTTCTTGTCCATGTGGTCGATGTTTCAGGCAGTGAGGGAAGAGAGCCGATCGAGGATTTCAAGGCAATAAACCACGAACTTGAGGAATTCAGCAAGGAACTTGCAGCAAGACCTCAGATCGTTGTTGCCAACAAATGCGATGCTGCTGAACCGGAAGCAGTGGAAAAGTTCGTATCTGAAGTCAAAAAGCTCGGCTACGAGGAAGTGTTCGTTGTTTCCGCTGCAGGCCGCATAGGTCTTAAGGAACTTTCCGACAAGATCACCGAGATGGTATCAAAGCTTCCTCCCACGGTTCTCCATGACATCATTAAGTCTGATGAGAAGACATATAAGTTCGAAGAGGCAAAGAAGTACGACATCGTGATCGAAGACGGCGTTTATGTTGTCAAAGGCGCGTGGATCAAGAAGATCTTCAATTCCACAAACTTTGAGGATACCGAGTCCACGAACTTCTTCCAGAGGACCTTGGAAGGCGCCGGAGTGTTTGAAGACCTTAAGAAAGCAGGCGTTAAGGAAGGGGATACGGTCAGGATCGAAGATCTGGAATTTGACTATTTTGACTAAATTGGCCCTGCTTATTTACAAATTGTTAAAATTTCTGCTATGGTCACGCCTTGATGTTTCTGTACTATAAAGTCATCAAGGTAGTCCTAAAGAGGTTTTGAGTTTGTGTTTGGAAAGGACCGCGGAAAACACCGCGGTCCTTTTTTTATTGTATTACCCCTGCTTCCTGTCGTAAAATAGTTTGCGGATAAGCAGGAGGGATTTATGGAGATTCTCAGGCAGATAATCAATAACAGGATATTGTGGGTCGGCATCCTGTCATGGTTCATAGCTCAGGTCTTTAAGACCATCAATAACGTAATAATCACAGGCAAGTTCAGCATTGAGAGAATGTGGGGAGACGGAGGAATGCCCAGCGGCCATTCCGCTACCGTTTCTTCGGTTGCGCTTGCGTGCGGACTCTATGAGGGTTTTACGTCACCAATATTCGCAGTTGCTCTGATCGTTGCGATAATCGTCATGCATGATGCGATGAACGTAAGGCTTCAGGCCGGAAAACAGGCGGCCTTGCTTAATGTTATGGCTGACATGTTTGAGAAGGTTACCGGAACTGATCTGCCCAATGATGAAAAACTCAAGGAACTCCTCGGGCATACCCCGCTTCAGGTAATTGCCGGCTGCCTTTTGGGACTTTTAGTTGCTACAGTATGTTATTTATTCTTTAGAGGTTGATCATGATCTACACACTGACACTTAATCCTGCCATAGACGCTAGTTCACACATGCCAAGACCTTTCGACAGGGGCGGCTTAAACCGTCTGAACAAGATCAGGCGCGATCCCGGCGGAAAGGGCATCAATGTTTCAAAGACACTGAGAAATCTGGGCGAACCCACATGCGCTTGCTTCCTTTCGGGCGGCGCTGCAGGCAGGGAGCTCTACGACATGCTCGTTGCTGCGGACATTCAGTGTGTCTGTGCCGAGATCGGAACCGGAAATACCCGTACGAATCTTAAGATCACTGATTCTGACGGTTTTACGACCGAGATCAATGAGGAAGGTCCGGCATTCGATTTCCAGGCAAGTGCGGCGATAAGAAAGAGACTCCTCGAGATGGCAACGCCCCAGGATGTTGTCGTCATCTCGGGAAAGATACCGCCTTCAGCTCCCACGGACATTTACAGAACGATAATCAGGGAGATCTCACACAGAGGCATAAGGGTAATCCTTGACGCATCGGGTGAAGCTCTCGAAAACGGCCTCAGGTCAGTGCCTTTCGCGGTCAAACCCAATGCTGCGGAAGTCGGCATCAATGAAGATGTGGAATCCGCTGTCAAAGTATGCTCAAGGATTCTTACCGTCGGCACATCAATAGCACTGGTCTCTTTGGGCGAAAAGGGCGCGGTCTACTGTGACAGGAGCGGCGTAAGGATGTTTGCCGAAGGCATGAAAGTCGACGTCAAATGCACCACCGGATGCGGAGATGCAATGACAGCGGGACTTGCTTACGGCATAGCAAACAATCTCTCACCCGAAGATACGATGAGGATCGCATGCGCGTGCGGCACGGCTGCTGCTCTTACGGACGGCACACAGGCACCTTCCGCAGGTTCGATCGCAGGTTTTGAGGACAAGATCAGGCTTATACGACTGTAAAACGCTTCTTTATGTTGTAACGCCCGAACAATTGTTCTAAAATGACTCTATAGGAGTTCAAGATGTTTAAACTGGTATCTGATTACAAACCTTCGGGCGACCAGCCGCAGGCGATAGATGCACTCGTAAAGGGCATCGAAAGCGGCATGCGCGGTCAGACCCTCCTTGGAGTCACGGGTTCGGGCAAGACTTTCACCATGGCTAACGTCATTCAGCGCGTTCAGCGTCCCACGCTGGTGCTCGCACACAATAAGACGCTGGCCGGACAGCTTTACGCCGAGTTCAAGGAACTGTTTCCCGAGAATGCCGTGGAATACTTTATTTCATACTACGATTACTATCAGCCTGAAGCATATATAGCGGCTTCGGACACTTATATCGAGAAGGACTCCTCAGTCAATGAGGAGATCGACCGTATGCGCCACGAGGCAACAAAATCGCTGCTTACGCGTGATGACGTGATTATCGTTGCATCGGTGTCCTGCATATACGGCATCGGTGAGAAGAGCGATTACATGTCGCTGGTTTTAAACCTTGAGACGGGGCTTGAGATCTCGCCTGAGGATGTCATAGGTCAGCTCATCAACATGCAGTACAACCGCAATGATTTCGCGCTTGAGAGAGGTGCGTTCAGGGTAAAGGGCGATACCATTGACATATGGACTCCGGATTCGGAGCACACGCTTACCAGGATCAGCTTTTTCGGAGATGAGATCGACAAGATAAGTTATGTAGACAGCGTCAGCGGAAGGACAGAGTTTACCAAGAACTATATCGAGATTTTCCCTGCATCTCATTATGCGACCGGAAGGGCCAAGCTCAACCGTGCGATCGAGACGATCGACGTCGAGCTTGAGGAAAGGCTTAAGGAACTGCGTGATCAGGGTGACATGATCGCTGCCTACAGACTCGAGCAGAGGACCAGATATGATATGGACATGCTGCGCGAGACCGGTTTTGTCAAAGGCATTGAGAACTATTCAAGACACATATCCGGCAGGGCTCCGGGAGAGCCTCCGTGCACTCTGATGGATTTCTTTCCTGAGGATTTCCTGATGTTCATCGATGAGTCGCACCAGACGATCCCTCAGGTCGGCGCGATGTATAACGGCGACAGATCCAGAAAAGAGATGCTCGTAAAATACGGATTCAGGCTTCCTTCTGCTTTCGACAACCGTCCGCTGAAGTTTGATGAGTTTGAGCAGAAGATGGGACAGACCATCTTTGTCAGCGCTACTCCCGCAGACTATGAGAAAGATCACAGCGAGCAGACAGTTGAGCAGATGATAAGGCCTACGGGACTTCTCGATCCCGAGATATTCGTCCGTCCGGTCGAAGGCCAGATCGAAGACATCCTGCATGAGCTTTCCGAACAGAAGAAGAGAGGCGACAAGAGCCTTATAATGACGCTCACCAAGAAGATGAGCGAAGACCTTACCGAGTTCCTTGAGAAGGAAGGAGTAAGGGTCACATATCTGCACTCTGACATCAAGGCCGTCGAGAGAATGCAGATATTGAACAAGCTGCGTAACGATGAGGTCGACGTAATCGTCGGAATCAATCTCTTAAGGGAAGGCATCGATCTTCCCGAGGTATCGCTGCTTATGATTCTGGATGCCGATAAAGAAGGTTTCCTGAGGTCCGAGCGTTCGCTGATACAGATAATCGGAAGGTGCGCGCGTAACGAACGCGGACGCGTAATATTGTATGCGGACGAAGTCACTGATTCGATGATGAACGCTGTCGGTGAGACCAACAGAAGACGTTCGATACAGAAGGCTTACAACGAAGAACACGGTATCGTTCCGAAGACTGTAAAGAAGGCAGTCCGCGATGTCTTTGACATCGTTGCCGGAAGCGCGGAGAAGGTTTCTTCAAAGGCTTCTTCAGGCAAACGCGGCGGCATCGATCCCGCACGTCTCATCAATGAGGGCGTTTCGGGCGGCACGGCAGAAGAGAATGAGAAGATGATCGCACAGCTCACGATAGAGATGACCAACGCCGCGAAGAATCTCGAATTCGAGAAGGCTGCGGAGATCAGGGATATCATCATTGAACTCAAGGGGAAGAAATAATGGCCGGTTTCTGTCATCTGCATCTTCACACCGAATTCAGCCTTCTGGACGGAGCCATAAGGATCACCGAACTGGCCGAGCGTCTGAAGGAAATGGGCATGACTTCATGCGCGATCACGGATCACGGAGTCATGTACGGTGCCGTTTCATTTTACAAGGCGATGCAGGCGGCAGGCATTCATCCTGTTATCGGATGCGAGGTGTATGTCGCGCCCGGTTCAAGATTTGATAAAGATCCCAATTCATATCAGCATGAGAGGTATTACCATCATCTGATACTTCTTGCAAAGAATAACACCGGTCTCGTTCATCTCAACAAGCTCGTTTCCGCAGGATTTACTGACGGCTTCTACAGAAGACCGAGGATAGATGAAGAACTTCTTGAAAAGTATCACGAGGGCCTTATCTGTCTTTCAGGATGCGTCGCGGGAAAACTGCCTTGTCTTATCCAGGCGGGTGATCTTGACGGTGCGTTAAAGTGCGCGCAGAGATATGATGCGCTCTTCGGCAGAGGCAATTACTATCTGGAGATCCAGGCAAATACGACCAGTGAACAGGCAATAGTCAACTCTGCTCTTATCAGGATGTCGCGTGAGACCGGCATACCTCTTGCAGCCACCAATGACTGCCATTATCTGAAACAGGAAGATGCTGAAGCACAGGACATACTGCTCTGCATTTCCACTGCTGCGAGGATCGATGACGAGAACAGGATGAAGATGTCCTGCAATGAATTCTACGTTAAATCAGAGACCGAGATGAGACGTTTCTTCTCCGAAGTTCCCGATGCTATCGAGAACACCGGAAAGATCGCGGAGATGTGCAATGCGGCATACGATTTCGATACCATTCATCTTCCGGTATATGAAGTTCCGGAAGGGTATGCGGGACACGCTGAATATCTTTCCGAACTGACTTTCAAAGGACTCGAAAGAAGATTCGAAGTCACGCCTCCCACGGGTGATCCTGAAGAATACCGCAAGAGGGCGGAGTATGAGCTTTCCGTCATCAACAGCATGGGTTACACGGATTACTACCTCATAGTCTGGGACTTCATCAATTATGCAAAGACACATGAAGTCACCGTCGGACCGGGAAGAGGATCAGGCGCGGGATCGCTTGTTGCATATGCGATCGGAATTACCGATATCGACCCGATCAGATACGGCCTTGTCTTTGAAAGATTCCTCAATTCGGAGCGTGTGTCGATGCCGGACTTCGACGTCGATTTCAACGATGAAAGAAGACAGATCGCAATCGATTACGTTACCGAAAAATACGGCAGGGACAGAGTTGCACACGTTATCACGTTCGGTACTCTCGCAGCGCGCCAGGCGGTGAAGGATGTCGCCAGAGTCCTTAACATGCCCATAGCACAGAGCAACAAGATAACGAAGATGATACCGTTCTCGCCCGGAATGACATTAAAGCAGGCACTTGAGATAAGCACTGAATTCCGTGAATGCTATGAGTCTGATGAAGAAGCAAGAAAAGTCGTCGACATGGCGATGCGCATTGAAGGACTTCCGAGAAACTCGGGAACGCATGCCGCAGGCATAATCATTTCAGGCGCAGACATCACGGACATAGCTCCGCTTTCTGTCAATGACGATACCGTCGTCGTACAGTTTGCGAAAGCCGATGTCGAGAGCATAGGACTTCTTAAGTTCGACTTTTTGGGCCTGCGTACTCTTACCGTTCTTCAGGAAGCGAGAGATCTCGTTAAACAGAATTACGACAGGGACATAGATTTGGAGCGCATACCGCTCGATGATCCAAATATCTTCAAGATGATAAGCAGAGGCGACACGGTCGGCGTGTTCCAGCTTGAAAGCCGCGGCATGACTTCATTCATGAAGCAGTTAGAGCCTGAGAGCTTAGAGGACATCATCGCAGGTATCTCACTTTACAGACCGGGCCCTATGGATCAGATCCCGAAATATGTCGACTGCAAGCATAATCCTTCACACATCACATACGATCATCCGCTCCTTGAACCCATCCTCAATGTCACTTACGGATGCGCGATCTATCAGGAGCAGGTAATGCAGATAGTAAGGGACCTCGCAGGTTTCTCGATGGGCCAGTCCGACAATATCCGCAGGGCGATGAGCAAAAAGAAGAAGTCGATAATGGAGAACTACAGACAGCTCTTCATGTACGGCGGAACGGATGACAAGGGAAGGCAGATCGACGGCGCCGTGAAACGCGGAGTGCCCGAGAATGTTGCCGCCAAGATATTTGATGATGTTGCCGGTTTTGCGGGATATGCATTTAACAAGTCGCATGCCGCATGTTATGCGGTCGTCGGTTACTGGACGGCTTATTTCAAATACTACTATCCGACCGAGTTCATGGCTGCGAACATCAATTCATTCAGAACAGAGCTTGCCCAAGCGTCGCATTACATCAGCTGTTGCGCAGACATGGGCATAGAGGTGCTTCCTCCTGACATAAACAGGAGCCGCGAGAAGTTCACGACTGAAGGAGACAGGAAGATCAGGTTCGGAATGTCTACTGTTAAGAACGTAGGCGAGAATGCCGTTCTGGATATTCTCGCAGACAGAGATAAGAACGGCCCTTACAAGTCCTTTGATGATTTCGTCATCAGGGCATCGAAGATCGGAGTCAAGCGTAACGTCGCGGAAGCTCTGATCCTTGCTTCGTGCATGGATGGTTTCGGCCTTACCAGAGCACAGATGGTCGCATGCGTTCAGACCGAACTCGACAAGCTTGCTCAGACCGCGAACCGCAACATAGAAGGACAGCTGTCGCTTTTCGATCTTGGAGGGGATGCTTCGCAGGATACCGGCATATTCATTCCCGACATTGAGGAATATCCGCCTGAGACCAAGCTCGGATACGAGAAGGAAATGGTAGGCATCTATATTTCCGGAAATCCTCTTGCTCCTTATCACGACATAATATCCAGACTGGTAACCTTTGATACCGCTGAAGCGGCGAATGTTGCTGAGCTTCACGGGGCTGAGGCGCTGGACGATAACCGTGAAGTCGTAATGTGCGGAATGGTCACGTCAAAGAAGACAGGATACACGAAGAAAAAGAGCATGCTTGCTACCATTGTCTGCGAAGATCTGACAGGGCGCTTCGAAGTCATGCTCTACGGAAAGAGCTTTGATACTTTCAACAGGATAGTGGAGAAGAACAGACCCTACATATTCATCGGCAGAAGGCAGATGCGTGAGGACAGCGGACTTACCATGTTTGCCGATGCCTGCTACCTGCTCAGCAAGGACACGGACGTTGTAAGCAACGTCATGAATGACAGGGCGTATATGGCGGCAGTAAGAGAAGCCGGCGGGAAGGTGAATGCGGCACCCAAAGAATCTGAACGTGCCGTGCTGATGCCTGAAAGCGTACCTGCCGCAGCCACGCAGGTACAGACGGATGAAAGACCGCCTCAGATCTTAAGGATCAATTACGCGGGAAGCCCCGGATCGGAAGGATTTAACAGGCTCTTGAATTTCCTCGCGTATTTTCACGGGAATCTTCCTGTCGAAGTTAGGTTCGTATCGGACGGAAGCATCGCCAGACTTGATCCGGTCTGCGATATAATGTTTGATGATGACGTTATTGAAAAGCTGAATGAACTGGTCGGAAACGGAAACACTGAGATCATCAGGGAGGCTTAAGATTATGGCTGAAAGTGATTACGGTAAACTTAACGAGATCATCAGGGAATGCAAGCACATAGTTTTCTTCGGAGGCGCAGGCGTGTCCACCGAGAGCGGCATTCCCGATTTCAGGAGCAAGGACGGCCTTTATAAACAGCACGACGTCAAGTTCGACAGGTATTCGCCTGAGTATCTCCTGAGCATTGACTGCCTTGAAGACCACCCGGACGTATTCTATGAGTTCTACAGACAGAAGCTCGATACGAAGGACATAATGCCCAACAGAGCGCATTACAAGCTCGCCGAGATGGAGAAGGCAGGCAAGCTTGACGGCATAATCACGCAGAACATCGACGGACTTCATCAGCGTTCAGGAAGCAAGAACGTACAGGAAGTGCACGGCTCAACGCTCCGCAATTACTGCATGAAGTGCCATACGCCTTATCCTTCGGATTTCATCTTCAAGAGCGAAGGACCGATCCCCAAGTGCCCTGAGTGCGGCGGAATGGTAAGGCCTGACGTTACGTTATACGGCGAGGGGCTCCCTCAAACGGCCTGGATCGAGTCAAAGAGGCTCGTTTACAGGGCGGACTGCCTGATAGTCGGCGGAACTTCGCTCGTCGTACAGCCTGCTGCTTCGCTTGCATACGATTTCCCGGGTAAGTATCTGGTCGTTATTAACAGGGATAAGACGGCCGCAGACAGGAATGCGGCGCTCGTATTCCACGAAAGTATAAGTAAAGTCTTAGATACCATCGAACTTGGTGTATAATACACTTTGTTATTTTTGAATTTCGGAGGACTTTTTTATGGGCCGACTTTTATATGACGAGAGCAATCTCCCTGAGATAAACACTCTTAAAGCTGCAAATTACGATAGCATCGACAAGAATACCGTCGAGCCTGTAAAGCGTGTCGGAGTCCTTACGAGCGGCGGCGACGCTCCCGGAATGAATGCTGCGATCAGATCCGTCGTAAGGGCCGGCCTTAATGCGGGCTTTGAGATGTACGGCGTTACCAGAGGCTTTCACGGTCTTTGGAAGGGCGAGATAAAGCAGCTTGATGGAAGATCTGTTTCTGAGACGCTTCAGCGCGGCGGTACATTCCTCATGACCGCAAGATCACAGACTTTCATGACAGATCAGGGTGTACTCAAGGGCGCAAGGATGATGGAAGCTTATGAACTTGACGCACTGATCGTTATCGGAGGCGACGGTTCCTATAAGGGTGCGAGAGCCCTTGCAAGGATCGGCATGCCGGTCGTCGGCCTGCCCGGAACAATCGACAACGATATCGCATCGACCGAATACACGATCGGTTACGATACGGCAATGAATACGGCAATGCAGTGCATCGACAAGCTCAGGGATACGGCTTCGTCACACGAGCGCTGCAGCGTTATCGAGGTAATGGGAAGACATGCGGGCTGGATCGCACTTAACGTCGGCATCGCAACAGGTGCAGAGAGCATTCTCATTCCAGAGGTTCCTTATGATTTCAACAGGGATGTCTTAAGAGTCATCCTTGACGGACGCAACACAGGTAAGAAGCACTATATCGTTATCGTTGCTGAGGGCGTCGGCCATGCCGAGGAGATTGCAAAGCAGATCGAAGAGGCAACCGGCATCGAGGCACGTCCGACTATTCTGGGACACCTCCAGAGAGGCGGATCTCCCACGCTCAGAGACAGGACCATGGCAAGCCTTATGGGCATCAAGGCCATCGACTGCCTCGTGGAGAAGAGATTCAACAGACTCGTAGTCATGCAGCACGGTGAGATCACCGATGTCGACATCGAGGAAGGTCTCCAGATGAGCAAGACCATCTCGCCTGAGACGATCGAGAAGATCAAGAGACTCGGCTGAAAAGGCTGATTTCTGCAATTCACAAAACTAACTGAAAGGACGGCATAATGCCGCCATATATCATATGTACGAATATCTGACGACAGATGAGGAACTCGAACGCCGCAAGATACGCGGAAGGGTACTGTCGACCCTTGAGTTCAACAAGATAAGAGACAAAGTCATCTCAAAAGCCAGGACAGCGTACGGCAAAAAGCTCTGTGAGGACATGGTTCCGTGCACGGATTATGCTTACGTGGAAGAAAACCTTGCCTGGACAAATGAGGCAATGACACACATCATGAGGTTCGGATGCCTTCCTCTCGGAGGATTCCGTGACCTTACCGAATCCATAGCTTATGCAGAAGCAGGCGGCACGCTTACATGCGCGCAGCTTCTTTCCGCTGCATCTTTCTTAAGGAGCGCTTCCGGCATCAGGGATTCGCTTTCAAAAGCGCGTTCCGCAGGTTCACCGTTTGTTGACGAGACCGAACCGCATATCGTCAAGGCTATAGAAGAGACTGGAACCGATGATAAGCTCCTCAATGCAATCGATGAAGCGATATTGGGTGACAACGAGGTCTCTGACCGCGCCAGCAGGACACTTGCCGAGATAAGACGTGAGAGGAAGAGCACGGCATCAGGAATCAGATCTCTCCTTGAAAGAGTCATCGAAAACGGCGGCGACATGCTCCAGGAGAGCATTATCACCATTCGTGAAGGAAGATACTGCATCCCCGTGAAGGCAGACTTTAAGGGAAGAATCGAAGGCATCGTTCACGGTGCTTCATCAACGGGCCAGACACTCTTTGTCGAGCCGATGAGCGTTGTTGAGGCCAACAATAAGATCTCCGAGCTTAATGCTCAGGAAGAAGCAGAAATCTTAAGGATACTTGGCGAATTTACCGCTGATTTTATTGCCGATAAGGAGATATTCACGAATGACATAGATCTTGTCGCGAAACTCGACTTTGCTTTCGCAAAAGGTGAATATGGCATCGAGACGGAAAGCGCATGCGCAAAGCTCAATCAGAGCGGTGTCATTTCGCTGAGGAAGGCAAGACATCCGCTTATCGATAAGGATAAGGTCGTTCCCGTTGACATTACAATCGGTGAGAAATACAGCACGCTGGTCGTAACAGGACCCAATACGGGCGGTAAGACAGTATCTCTTAAGACCTGCGGACTTTTGGCGCTCATGACAATGTCAGGACTTGCCATCCCTGCAGGCGACGGAAGTGAAGTCTGCGTATATGACAGAGTCCTTGCAGACATCGGTGATGAACAGAGCATCGAGCAGAGTCTTTCAACGTTCTCTGCCCATGTATCGAATATTGTCTTCATCCTGAAGAACATCAGGGGAAGATCTCTGGTGCTTTTGGATGAGCTCGGTTCGGGTACTGACCCGGCAGAAGGTGCTGCGCTTGCGGTTGCGATAATCGATGAGCTCAGATCAAAGAACTGCATCACGATGGCTACCACGCACTACAAGGAACTTAAGAGCTACGCAGTTGAGACAGAAGGCGTCATGAACGCTTCATGTGAATTTGATACGGAGACGCTCGCGCCTACTTACAGACTTATCATCGGAAGACCCGGATCTTCCAATGCTTTCGTAATATCCAAGCGCTTGGGCCTGCCCGAGCGTGTTCTTAACAGTGCGAAGGATAATCTTTCAACTGAAGAGATCGCTTACGAGACACTTCTTGCAAAGGCTGAACAGGATGCAAAAGCCGCAGCTGATGTGCTAAAGGAAAACGAGAGGCTGAAGGCTGAGCTTTCCGCTGCCGCAAAGGCTTTGGAAGAGGAAAAGACAGCCCTCAAGCAGTCCAAGACAAAGATACTCAACGAATCAAGGAGCGAGCAGAAAAAGCTTCTCGAAGAGCGTGAGGAAGAGATCGATAATATGCTCCGCGAGTTCCGCAAGAAGAGCGAGAAGATGGACAGACAGGAGACCCTGGCTGAGATGGAGAAGATCAGACGCCGTCTGCGTGCGGGCATCAAGGATCTTGAGGATGATTCGGAGGATGACAACAATCCCGAAGCAGTCCAGAGCGGTGAACCCGTAAAGGATGTCGTTGCAGGAGAACTGTACTATGTTCCGTCTTTCAATGTCACCGGTACTGCCCAGTCCGGAGTGTCAAAGAGCGGCAGGGTCACGATCCGTGCCGGCGCGATGAATTATACCGTGAAGGTTTCCGATCTGCGCATGCCCACAAGAGAGCAGAGAGGAGTTTTCGAGGGCGGAAAGAAGAACGGCCTGAAGAAGAAGGGCCCTTCGAACATGGCAAAAGCGAGATTTGAGGCATCTGCAAGGACCAAGTCCGAGCTCATGCTCATTGGAATGACCACCGCCGAGGCGGAGTCAACACTTATCAGATATCTTGAGAACTGCGCGATGTCCGGAATCAAAGATATCAGGATCGTTCACGGCAAGGGAACGGGAGCCCTCAGGATGTGCGTTCAGGATGTCCTTACAAGAGATGACAGGGTCGAATCTTTCCGTGCGGGTGAACAGGGAGAGGGAGACAGCGGCGTTACTGTCGCAAAGCTGAGGTAAAAGGTAAACCAGATGGCAGAAAACAACATTGAAGACATCAAAACGGCAAGTGATAAGAGAACTGTAAGAAAGGGCTATATATTTCTTTCGTTCATTCCGTTCGCGATAATAATGGCAGTCCAGACTGCAACGACTACGCCGGGCATAATAATGGCAATGCTCGAAATGCAAAAGCAGGGCCTGCCCAATGAGCTGTCGAAGCTGATGGAGATATTTAATGAGAAATATGCTGCCGGAGCTTATGTTGCTTACTGCGTTATCTGCATAGCTGTGTTTATCCCGTGGTATTACAAGGGATTCGTAAAGAAAGGAACGAAAACTGCCTATAAGAAGGCACTCGGAATCAAACCGATCGTTCTTTCGATCTCTCTTCTGATATGTCTGTATCTGATCATATCGGGACTGTTTATCTTAGCAGAGCGTTTGGTGCCTGACGTGATGAGTAAGTACGCACAACTGATGGAGTTTTCCTCGCTCGGGAGCAATATGATCATCACCATTCTCTATGGTTATCTGCTCGGCCCCGTGACTGAAGAACTCTGTTTCAGGGGACTCATGTACAGCATGCTCGAGAAATCGAAAATGCATTATTTGCTTGTCATTTTTATTCAGGGACTTCTGTTCGGAGTCATGCACATGAACGTTGTGCAGAGCACATATGCGTTTCTTCTTGGTATTGCTCTGGGCTATATAAGATATAAGTACAAGACTATCTTTCTGTCTGTCGGCGCACACATTGTTTTCAATGTTTTCGGAACAAGTGTTGAACTCTTCTTGGAAGGGGCAGGCATAACAGACACGCAGAAGATAATACTCGGCGTTATAGGCGCAGCTTTAGCGGCAGCAGTTCTTGTTGTTATGCTGAAAGATAAGAATTCCTATACGAAAGAAGGGGAAGACCTTATGACAGCTTCCCGGCTTCCCTCAGACGCTTCTTAAGAGCTTCGAAAGATTCATCACTGATGACATGCTCGATGCGGCATGCATCTTCGGCTGCGGTCTCTTTGTCAACGCCGATGTTTTCGAGAACGCCTGAGATTACGACATGACGCTCATAGATCTTCTCGGCGATCTCGCGGCCTGAATTGGTCAGGGTAATGTAGCCGTTATCATCAATGGAAATATATTTGGCGTTGCGGAGAATGCCCATCGCACGTGAGATGCTGGGCTTGGAATAGTGAAGGTATTTGGCAATGTCGAGAGAACGGACATTCTTCTGATTTTGCGAAAGCACAAGGATAGTCTCAAGATACATCTCGCCTGATTCTTTTAATTCCATGTTCATACCTGCCTTATGTATTTTCCGTCCACCGATTGATAGAATACTACATTAAGAGCTTGTGTTGTATTAGCAATATTTACCATATTTGATATTTATTTATGATTGATTGGGTAATTGAAAATCTGGTTTCCATAATTATCGTTCTGGTTATCGCGGTCTTTGCGGTGCTTGCCGTTGTGAGTATTGTGAGAAACCGCAGAAAAGGGAAGACATGCTCCTGCGGATGCGAAGGTTGCGTTTATTCGGGAAACTGCACCAAAGCCGGCAAAGAGGATCCGGAAAGGTAAGACAAATACTTTGATATTCAAATTTGTGGTAAAAGGACTGATAGTGTAAAATACTATAAATGCTTTTTACGGGGGAATTTGAAGTTGAAGAGCGAAGAAGAAATAATGTCTGAAGCGCTGGTGCGTATCTTTGAGAACGTTGTTCTTACTGAGGAAAAATCACTTCAGGCAGGGTATTTTTCAGATCTTTCCATAGCGGAGATGCATACTCTCACTGCAATTGGTCCCTATGAATCAAGAACGATGACAAAGACTGCCGAAGACCTCGGCATTACCACGGGTACTCTTACTGTTGCGATCGACAGGCTCGTCAAGAAGGGCTATGTCATCAGACAGCGCGACACAAATGACAAGCGTGTCGTAAGGATCAGCCTCACAAGGAACGGCAAGCTTGCCTGCAGAATGAACAGCAAGTTCCACAGGGTGCTTGCCAAGCACATCCTGAGCGGATACAACGAAGAAGACAGAAAACATCTTTTGGATCTTGTCAATGAGGTCGACTTATATGTTGCCCAGCAGCTCAGAAGATATGACGGAGCGGTAAATGTCAGAAAGACGGCCATGGAGGTCGCGAAAGACAGCAAAAAGGAGAATGAGTGATCATGGGAGATTCCAGACGCGAAGAGATCTATAACGAAGTCTTACGTATTCTGAGTTCTGACCTTGAGGTTTCCGTGGACGACATCGAGAGGGACATGGATCTCAACACCGAACTTCCTTTTGATTCTCTCCAGCTTTACGAGTTCGTCATCGATCTTGAAGAGGCATACAACATCAAGCTTCCGGATGAGATGCTCGATCAGATGAAGACAGTGGATGACATTGTCAGTCTCATAATGCAGCTCACGGAAGGAAAATGAAAAGTTTCAGCAGAAAAGTCTTCATAGTCAACAGCAGAGCGGATTCGCGCGGAATGGAAACATTCAAGGCAGCGACCGAAGCTTTTGCTGAAAGCCTGAAAGGCTGCGAGATCCGTTACACCGAATATGCCGGTCATGCCACCGATATCGCAAGAGAGACATTGTCACAGGATGACGGCGATACTCTCGTTGTTGCATGCGGCGGTGACGGCACGGTCCATGAAGTCGCAAACGTGCTGGCAGGAAGCAGTCTGCCGATGGCGATAATCCCTCTGGGGACCGGCAACGATTTTGCAAGGTCCGTCATGGATGAGCATCACAGAGGTGACTGTGAATACTGCGTCAGCGAGATCACCAAGAATGATTATGTCGTGAGGGCCATCGATCTCATAAAGGTTGAGTCTTTTGACGCCCAGGGTAATCTGATTCCTGAAAGCTCCGCATGGTGCAACAACGTGGCTTCTATCGGCCTCGACACCGAAGTACAGCTCAGGGCGAAATCCCGCGTGTTAAGACATCCGAAGTCGGCCTTCGTCAGGAAGACTTCTTATCCGATCTCGGCGGCCGGAGCACTTTTCGGAAACCGCAATTTCGATTTCAAATACGAATGCACCAGAGGCTCTGACGTTCCGGAGTTTGCGAAAAAGCCCGGATTTACGCTCATAAGCATCTGCAACGGTTCATATTACGGCAGCGGATTCTGTCCCGCTCCCAAAGCGGATGTAAGGGACGGGCTTCTCGATGTGTGCGCGATCGGCCAGGTGAGCCTGCCCAGGGCGGTCTATCTGATTACAAAATATAAGAACGGACTCCACGAGGGAAAGAAGTACGTTGACTGCTTCAGGACTACCGAAATAACCGTGGAGGCTACCGGGTACCGTGATCTTAACGGCAATTACGACGGTGAGGACTTCTCCGGACGCAAGGTGAAGTTCACCTGTGTAAAAGGTGCATTGAATCTTGCATTTTACGATTGATTTTTTCTTCTTATGCTATAATTATATTTTAATAAAGCAATAAGAAGGCCATTCCTTTGAATATAACTGATACTGACATATTGAAGAATTACGGCGCTTACGGCGTCGGAACACGCGTGCTCGGACTTGCTGCCAGGGCAGAAGAAGCATGTTCGGGTGCTTACGCCGAGATAAAAGACATTGTCGCATTTAACCAGCTTAAGGTCCTTGATGCGTTCAGACAGGAGAAATTCTCCGACGTTCACATGGGACAGACCACAGGTTACGGTTACGATGACATCGGCAGGGAGAAGATCGAGAACATCTTTGCACGTGTTTTCGGTGCGGAAAAGGCTTATGTAAGGATTCAGATCAGCTCCGGAACCCAGGCTATTTCAGCTTTGCTCTGGGCTGTTTTAAGACCCGGAGACGAGATGCTGTCCGTTACGGGACGCCCTTACGATACGCTTATGTCTACCATCGGCATCGGCAGCGGCGAGAATGACATGTCGCTTGCATCTTACGGCATCAGCTATAAGCAGGTTGACCTTAAGGAATCGGGGGAGCCTGATCTTGAGGCCATAAAGGCTGCCATCACTGATAAGACCAAGATGGTTTTTGTTCAGAAATCCAGAGGCTACACGGGAAGAAGAGCTCTTCTTAACAGCGACATAAAGAAGATCGCCGAATGCGCAAAGCAGGTCAAGCCTGACGTCATCGTTGCGGTCGACAACTGCTACGGCGAATTCACCGAAAAGACTGAGCCCACCCAGAACGGCGCGGACATCATCGCCGGTTCTCTCATAAAGAACCCGGGCGGCGGAATCTGCAAGACAGGCGGATATATCGCGGGAAGGGCTGATCTTGTCGAAAATGCCGCAAGACACCTTACCACGGCGGGCCTCGGAAGTGAAGTCGGTCCCACACTGGGACTTAACGGCATGATCGCCAGAGGTCTGTTTACGGCTCCGCAGTGTGTCGGAGAGTGCCTGGCAGGCGCGGTTTTCGCAGCCAAACTCTTTGAACTTGCAGGATATGCGACAAGCCCTTCGGCTGAAGAGCCCAGAGGCGACATCGTTCAGACACTGACATTCGGTGATCCCGAGAAGATGAAGAAATTCGTAGGTGCGATCCAGTCATGCGCACCCGTTGATTCGTTTGTAACTCCTGAACCCTGGGACATGCCGGGTTATCAGGACCAGGTAATCATGGCGGCCGGCGCATTTGTTCAGGGAGCCACCACGGAGCTTTCCTGCGACGGACCCATGAAACCGCCTTATATCGCATACATGCAGGGCGGACTTGCCCGCGAGCAGGTCAAGCTTGCGTGCATGCTCGCTTTGGAGGATTGAGCCCATGCCTGACGATCAGCAGTGGTACAATGCTCCGCAGAATAACGGAAAGAAAAAAGGCAGGCCCGGCAATCCAAACAGAAAGCCTTCGGGTAAGCCTGCCCGTCCAAATGGCGGCAATGCTCCCGTAAAGGGCGGCAAAAGGCCACAGGTTCCTTCACAGGGAGTTCAGAGACCTGCAGGTACGGCTGTTCCCAATGGTCAGCAGAGAACTTCAGGAGTAGCTGCTCAGGGCGGTCAGCCCAGGCCTGCCGGTGCAAAACCGGTGAACAGGAAGGCTCAGGGCAATCCCAAAAAGCGTGTTAACCCTGCCGCAGGTGTTCCTCAGAATCAGGAGCGCCGTGTCAATCCTGCCTCAGCACAGCAGGATCCTAACCGCAGAATGAATCCGGTGGCCGGACAGCAGGCTGTTTCACCTAAGCCCGGCGACAGGCCTCAGGGAATGCAGCAGAAGCAGGGAACAAGACCGCAGGATGTTAACAAAAACAGGCAGAATCCTGCAAAGAAAAAGGGATCCAAGCCTAATAAGGTCAAGAAGAGCAATCTTCCTTATCCCGAGGATTATGTTGCTAAAAAGGAGACACCCGCGTACAATGCGGCTGCTCCCAAGGGCAAGCGTAAGCTGACTCCCGAGGAGAAGAGGAAGAAGTTTGAAAAGCTTGCTGAACTCGAGCAGGCCAAGATCGAAGGAAAGACTGCCGCACGCAAGAATCCTTCTCAGAAGAGCGCTCAGAACAAGGCGATCAGAGGCGGTGTCCTCGGAACCATCGTTGTAATTGCAGCTCTTCTCGTGCTGTCTTTCGTCGTTCATCACCTTTACGACTATATCGCCGAAAAACCGCGTTTTGCTTTTGTCACGATGGGAACAGTCGAGCACTCCATCGGTGCGAAGGCACTTATCGTTCGTGATGAGGAAGTCATTAATTCTGCCAAGGCCGGCGATCTCGTTACACAGATCACGGAAGGTTCGAGAGTTGCAAAGGACCAGGCACTTGCGATGGTCGTTCCCGATTCGATGAAGTCGGTTGTTACGGATCTGCGCAATGTTCAGTCACAGATCTCCGACGTTCAGCAGGAACTGATCATGAGCGGTGATGTTCCCGAAGCTGATACGCTCTACAGAAAATACAATACGAACATCTCATCTCTCATGGATTCAGTCAGATTTGATGCAATGAACGGAAACCTCACCAACGCGGCTTCCTACGGCGCTTCGGTCAACGTTGTCCTTGAAGAGCGCGAGTCTGAGATGTCCAAGATCTCGTTCAGCGATGACAGGCTAAAGGTACTCCGCAGTGATGAAGCAAACTATCAGTCACAGCTTCAGCGTGATGCCACCATGATTAATGCTCACAAGCCCGGCATCGTTTCGTTCAGGCTTGACGGAAAAGAGAGTACCATCGAGTATTCCGCATTCCTCAACATGCCGCTTGCAGAGATCAGAAAGCATATTGACGATTCCAAGGGCGCTATTACTTCTGACCTTTATGTAAAAGAAGGCAAGGGCGCAGTCAGGATCACTCAGAACGAAAGCCAGTATCTGACTGTCAATCTTTCCAAGAACGATGCCGCAATGTCTGACTTCGCGGTCGGAACCAAGCATGACATAAACGTCAGGTCGGAGGGCATCTCCATTGACGACTGTGAGGTCGTACGCTGCGAGGAGGACTCACAGGGCATGCTCATCACGTTCAGCACCGCGCGTGCCGTAGAGTCGCTTCTGGACCGCCGTACGGTCGATATCGAGATCGTCATAAATGAATCGAGCGGCATGAAGACATCCGTAGCAAGTCTCATGAATACAGAATATGCACCTAAGGGTTCTAACGCATTCTGTGTATACTTCGGACCCAAGACCGGTGCTTCCGCAAGCTCGTTTGTATCAGGTGAGCTGTTTAACGTAAATGTCGTTCCCAATGCCGGCAAGCCCGACGAGAACGGTCAGACGCCCACAAGAAAGACCATAACGGTACCCGCATGCACGGTAATCCATACAGAGACTCTTAGCAGCGGAGGATTCGTTGTAGCATTCACGACGCAGAATGATTACACCAATCTCCTGAGGCTTTCCAGACTCTGTCCTGACGGTTACAGTGCCGGCTTCGTCAATTCTTCATCCGGTCTTGGTACAACGACCGACAATGTCAAGATCACGAAGTATACGGGTATGGCATCGGTCTATACCAACAATCAGGGATTTGTTGAAGAAGTCAGGGTAATCCTGATGGACAATGACCGTGAGTTCGCTATAATTGACCGCGCAGGCAGCTCCAAGGTGCCTGACCTCAATACTGTAATAATCACCAACCCCAAGACCGTTAAACCGGGAGACAAGGTCGACTGAAAATGGAATACGATTTTGATGACGAGCTTTTGTCACAGCTCAAAGAGAACATTGAAAAAGTTAGAAGCGATATCAGGTCATGCGCCATAGCGGCAGGCAGGGATCCTGAAGAGATCACCCTGATCGGTGTGTCAAAAGTATTCCCGGTCCAGTATGCAGAAGCGGCCGTCATGGCAGGTCTGAGGGATCTGGGTGAGAACAGGGTGCAGGAACTCATGCCGAAGATCGAGAGATTCTCTTCTCTGGATCTTGACGTTAACTGGCATCTCATCGGTACTCTTCAGAAGAATAAAGTCAAATATGTCGTAGGCAAGACAAAGCTCATCCATTCGGTCAATACGGTGGAGCTTGCAGAGGAGATTTCAAAGCGTTCTGCAGGTAACAATGTTACAACGCGTATTCTTTTGCAGGCAAACGTGTCAGGCGAGGAGAGCAAGCACGGATTCGCTCCGCACGAATTAAAGCCGGCTCTGGACAATATAATGGATATGCCGGGAATCGAAGTCTGCGGCCTTATGACGATGGCTCCAATAGAGACATATGAAGGTGAGGCAAGGGAAGTCTTCGCGCGCACGCGTTCTATATATGAGGATCTATCTGCATATGTCCGTTCGGATTCATGGAAGGTTCTTTCCATGGGTATGAGTCACGATTACAAGAGCGCCATTTTGGAGGGCGCAACGCACGTAAGGATTGGTACTGCTATATTCGGCGACCGTTCCAAATATGTGCCCGTGTAACATTGATACATTAAAAACCTTTGATTTTTGTTACATTTTGTAATAAAACCCCCGTTTCAGTTACCTTCTTGTGTCATATTGCCCAAATCTATTGAACTGCCTCTATAAGTTCGGTAATCTCCACTTATGTTTTACGAAAGTCCTTGGTCGGGCGAAATTTTAAGGAGGAAAACACAAATGGGTAATTTCAACGTTAAGAACTTCTTCGGCAGCATGTTCACACCTGTTCAGGATGAAGAAATCGAAGAGAACTACTATGAGGAAGAGACAGGTTACGCTGACGAGTCAGAAGAAGCTTATTACGAAGAGCCTGTAGTAGAAGAGCAGCCTTACGTTGCAGAGCCTCGTGCATATGTTCAGGAGCAGCCTGCTGTTACAACACCTGTTGTTGCTCAGAACGCTACCGTAATCATGCTCACACCTTATGACATCAGAACAAGCCAGATCGTTTGCGATCACATCCGTGACGGACACATCGTTATCTGCAACCTCACCAACACAGATAAGAATCAGCGTGTTGTTGACTACATCAGCGGCGGTGTTTATGCACTCGGCGGCAGAGTTGAGCCTACACCTGTTAAGACAACATTCGTCTGCACACCTAAGTCTGTTAACCTCGTAATCGAGAATTCAGAATCTGCAGAGCAGGGCACAAGAGTTTCAGCTCTCTGATAACTAAAAGCGAAATCCAAGGAGTTGTCTCATAAAGAGGCAACTCCTTTTTTTATGCAAAAAATTAGCAGCCGCTAATACATTTTCACTCCTATTTATTCTTTTATGCGTGTATACTTAAAGAATGTTGATTATTTTTATCAATATAATAAAAAATGGGGAGGATAAGAATGAAAATCAAACGTTTACTGGCATTCATCATCAGCGTAGCAATGATCGTTGGTATGGTGCCGACTTTCGTATTTGCGAAAGAGATTGATCTCGAAGCTGACGAGCCCGCAACAACGGAGACAACGGAAGCTGAGGAAGAAGAGAAGGAAGAACGCGCAGAGTCAGAGGATAAGGAAGAAGCTTCCGAACCCGAAGATGACGAAGAAGATGACGATGAAGATGCAGAAGCAGGTGATGAAGAGGAGATCGGAGAATTCATACTCGAAGGCACAGCTCCTGCACCCGAATCAAGCGATTCAAAAATTGCTGTAAACGGCCGTATCGGTAAGTCAAAGTGTTACTGGAGCTTTAATGGTACTACCCTTTCGATCTCCGGCAACGGAAAGATGCCTTCATGGTCAAAAGAGACACAGGTACCTTGGCATGCTTACAGAAGTGATGTCAAGAATATCTATATCAGTGCCGGTGTCAGATCTATCGGTAATTTTGCGTTTAAGGATATGAAAAATCTCTCTTACATATCTGTTTACACTTATCTGAGAGGTAAGAGGGCGTTAAAGACTTACGGTGCATATGCATTTGCAGGAGCTCGTGTCAATAAGGGTGCCATGGTAAAGACACTTACGAAGATCGGTGCTCATTGCTATGACGGTTCCGGTCTGACGACCGCGATACTTCCTTCAAAGGTTAAGTCCATTGGTGCCTATGCATTTGCAAATTGCTACAGCCTGACAAAAGTATCTTTAAACAAGAAGATCAAGACAATTCCCAACTATTGTTTTTGTAATAGCGGATTATCAGCTATTTCGATTTCCAAGAACGTTAAAACGATTGGTCAGTATGCTTTTGCAGGCTGCGCTAACATGACTGCTGTCTCGTTCGGTAAGAAAGTAAAAACAATAGGACAGTATGCATTTGCCGCAACAGGTCTTAAGAAAGTCGTAATTCCGGCTAAAGTAAAATCCGTTTCTGCCGGTGCTTTTATGTTATGTAGCAGTCTGGCAAGTGTTAAACTGCCCGCTAAACTTACTTCCATTGGTGCGGGAGCTTTTTTGCTTTGCGCTAATCTTACAAGCATAGGAATCCCGGGCAAAGTTAAGTCAATAGGTAATTCTGCTTTCTATGGCTGCGGTCTTACTAGTGTCAGGATCCCTGGTAGCGTTAAATCAATGGGAACAGCTGCTTTTGCATATTGTCAGAATCTCACCAGTGTTACACTGCCCGGCAGCATTAAGACGATTGCAGCCAGTGCTTTTGCATATGATTCGAGTCTTGAAAGCATCGTCATTCCCGCAAGCGTTACTACGATCGGGGAAAAGGCTTTTACCGACTGCACGAATCTTTCAAGCGTAACGCTCAAATACGGTATAAAGACGATCAGCGATTCTGCATTTGCAAACTGCACAAGTCTTAAGAACATAACGCTTCCGAGCAGCGTTACTAAAGTCGGCAAAGAGATCTTCAGCGGGTGTTCAGGCCTTGTTGTCAAACTGGTTCCTGAATTACATGACAACAATCCCGATGCATGGACTACAGGTACAACTTTCCAGGCATTGAATGAAAATCTTTTCGAGGTCGTTGGCAAGACAGCAACAGTCAAGGCTTCCAAGACAAAGAAGAAGGCTCAGAAGATCGCAGCTTCCAAGCTTTACACATTCACCAATCCCGGAATCGGCGGTCATCTGTTTGCCAAGGCATCCGGCAGCAAGAAGATCACTGTCGCTTCAAACGGTGTCATAACAGTTAAGAAGGGTACAAAGAAGGGTACCTATACCGTTAAGGTTAAGGTCATGGCAACCGGTGATCTCGATCACAGAGATTCCGGCTGGAAGAACATTATTGTTAAAGTCAAGGTTAAATAAGCCTTATCCAACCTGATTAATGAAGGGCAGTGAGCAGTCACTGCCCTTTTTCTTTTGAGTTTCAAAATGATTATGTAAAAAACCCGAGATAATGTATAATCTTCATATTGAGTAAAGGGGTGGTTAGATATGACTATAGAAGAAAAGAATTATCTGTTCGATCAGGCGCTTGCGCTTTCAGGCATTCTTGAGCAGGAGAGCGTTGAACTTCTCGGCATGATGGAGAACATCGATGACAGAGTGGCTATCTCCAAAGCCATTTCCAAGCTTGAGGCTGAAGGCGATGACATTTTCCATGCAACTACGGCTGAACTCCAGAAGATGGAACTTGATGAGGAAACAAGACTCAAGATCTTCCACATGATCCGTCACATCGAAGATGTCACAGACATGATCGACGAGCTCAGCAAGACGATCGTAAGATACAATACGCGCACCGTTACCAACGGCTTCAAGGCTAGTGTTAACAGCATTAACGGCGCCATAAAGAAGCTTGTCGTTCTCATCAACGCAATGCGTGAATATGAGCCCGAGATGAAGGAACATTTCACAAAGACAGTCAATTCATTTGATGCTTTCAAGGTTGACTACGAGAAGATGTATGACGTGCTCATTTTCGACCTTTTCTCGAAGCCTCACGATGTCGTTGACATCATAAGATGCAAAGCAGTTTACGATGCGATCAGAGACATTTTCGAGGCATTTGAGGTCAGTGCCGACGATGCTTACAAGTTTATCGTATCAAGAGGCTGATCCGCGGGTGTTTGTCTTATTATTTTGATAAAGTTCATGTTAAAATCCTTATAGATGGTTCTATAAGGATTTTTTATTGTCTTCAGACAAGAACGGGGTATTCAGATGAATGGAAAGAGACTTAACATCGGCCTTTTGATCGATGATTTCGATCACAACTTTTCAAGCCAGGCCTGCAAGGGCGCTGAACTCGCCGCAAAGGCGCTTGGTGCCAATCTGTTCATATTTCCCGGTCACTACATCGGAAAGCCTGACAGCAGGTATTCTGACAAGGAATTCGAGTATCAGTACAACACGTTGTTCGATCTTCCTTCATCGCGCAACGTTGACATCATCTATGTCGTTCTCGGTACTATCTGTTCCAGAGCAGACATGGAGATGCAGAGAGCGTTCATTGAATCGTTCCCGGATGTGCCTGTAGTATGTCTCTTTTCCAATTATGAGAATCTTCCTTCGGTCACGTTTGACAACAGGAGCGGTCTTGAAAATGCGATAGACCACCTGGTCGAAAAACACGGTGCGCGTCAGATCGGATTTGTTTCTGGCCCGGTTACTAACCACGATGCCAGGGAACGTCTTGATGCTTATTCGGATGCTTTGAAAAAGCATGGATTGCCGGTAGAGAAGAACAAGATAGTTTACGGTGATTTCACTGAAAACAGTTCCTTTGAAGTCAATAAACTTCTTAATGACAACCAGGATCTTGATGCAATAGTATTTGCCAATGACAGCATGGCTGTAGGCGGATACCGCACGCTGAAGCACAGAGGTTTTCAGATAGGCAAAGACATACTTGTTACCGGCTTTGACGATGACATTTTCTCTATCAACCTTGATCCGCCGCTTTCGACCGTCGAGGCAAGTTCAGCCGAACTGACATATAAGGCCGTATTGAATGCTGAAAACTATATTAACGGTTCCGCGCTGTCTGACATGTCCGTTGAGACAAGACCGGTCATGAGGAGTTCATGCGGATGCAAAACGCTCGACTGCGAAGAGATGAGCAGGCTGCTTGGTCTTGATAAGCTTGAGAACGGTGACCTTTCATTTGTGGAAGAACTCAAGAAGTTCCTTTTCGGAATATTCGCGGAAGATGCTCCGATACTTGAGATAAAGGGGCAGCTCGGTGAGTTCTTCTACGCGTTTGCTGATTACGTTAACGGTAATGATGAAGGCACTGAAAATCTGGATAACGCTTTTTCAAACGTACTGAAGACTTCGATACTTATCTATACATCACCTGAAAAACTGTTCAACGTTCTTCAGACGATGCAGTATGAGGCTGAGAAGATGATAACCGACAGTGAACGCTGCTTATCGCTGATCAAGCTTTTCGCTGATTTCTACAGGCGTCTGTCTTTCTCTGAGATATCCGTTTCAAGTGAGAACTCAGCTCGTTCCGAAAGCCTGCCGCGTCTTGTAAACCAGCAGACAGGTGATATATTCCTGCTGCCTCAGAACAGTGACATCCCGTATGAACATCTGCTTGACGGTTTGTATTCTTCAGGATTTGAAAGATCGCTGCTTTATATGTTCCAGGGAAGTGTTGCCAATGAAGGTGACCGGGACTGGAAGTGTCCTAAATCAATTCTCCTCAAGGCGGTATCCGATAAGAATGGTGCCAGAGCACTACCTGAAGAACAGCAGCTCTTAAGGACTGATCTGATGTTCACAAATGAATTCATTGATGACTCAGAGCGCCGTACCATGGTCGTTTCACCCTTGTTTGTTGGTGCTGATATCTATGGCTTCCTCGTAAATGAGATCGATACCAGACATCTCATGAATGTCGCACCTGTTGCAATACAGCTCTCAGTGACTCTCAAATCACTGCTTATGATCGAGAGCCAGAACAGGATAAAACAGAATCTGCAGAACTCCATCGAGCGTTTTATCAGGGATAACACGAAGCTTGATGAAATCGCCAAACACGACGAACTTACGGGTCTGTTCAACCGCCGCGGATTCATAGCGAATGTGGAAAGGATCTTAAGTGATCCGGTCAACTATAACAAGGTTGCGATACTGTGTTTTTCCGATATGGACAATCTCAAGATGGTCAATGACAAGTTCGGTCACGACGACGGCGATTTTGCGCTCAGGACCGTTGCGGGAGTGCTTCGTGAAGCATTCCGTGATACTGACGTTATCGGTCGATTGGGAGGAGATGAATTCGTCGTCTTGGCGATCACGGGAACCGACTGCAACATCGCAGGAATAAAGGACAGGATCGAAAGGGTAACCAAACGCCACAATGAAACTGCAGGCAAACCTTATCCGATCGCCATGAGTACCGGAATCTATAAGTTTAAGTGTTCTCCCGACATAGATATCTATGACATTCTGGACAGGGCAGACCGCTTGCTCTATGAAGAGAAGACAAGGAAGAAACAGCAGTACGGTTCTTACAGGTAAAAAGATATTTCAATTCAAAATAAATCCCGCAGCCATTTGACTGCGGGATCTTTTTTTAGTCCTTTTCAGGATCTGCCGTTAATCCTTGTTCTCGCCTTCGTCTGGCTCGCTCTTTACTGCGTCTGCGATCGCACCTGCGACCACTCCGTCAGCAACTTTGCTTTCGCCGTCGATTCCGGAAACGTTGATGTTTCTGGTAACCTTGGCATCGTAGCCGCTTGCCTTGACGATGTCTGCGAGATCAACGCCTGTTGCAGCCTTTACGGTTTCAAACGTCTGAGCCATTACGGTAGGGACGTTTGCGGAGATGCCTGAGACACCGCCGTTGCTGCCGTCGCCGCCTGCGAAGACCGTGACCTTGTCGATGGAAGCGAGAGGCTCTGCAACAGCCTTGGCGACATCAGGGAGGACCTTAACGATCATCTCGAGGATTGCAGCCTGGCCGTACTTCTTCATGGCTTCCGCTTTCTTCTCCATTGCTTCAGCCTCAGCGAGACCTTTAGCCTGGATACCTGCAGCTTCTGCATCGTACTTTGCCTTGATACCTGCAGCTTCCTGCTCTGCAGCATAACGCTGTGCTTCAGCCTGAGCCTTCTTGGCTTCTGCGTCCTGAATTGCCTTGTACTTTTCAGTCTCGGCGATTACGCGCTCAGCCTCGGACTTCTTCTGCTGATTGTACAGAGCAGCTTCTGCCTGCTTCTGCTTCTCGATGAGTTCAGCTTCAGCGAGCTTCTGCTTCTGATACTTGTCAGCATCAGCCTTACGGTTGATCTCAGCTTCGAGTTCCTGCTGTCTGACGTCGACCATCTTCTGACGGAGGATGGCTTCCTGCTGTGTCTTGGCGATCTCAGCATCGGTAGCCTTAACGCCGATGACCTTCTGCTGTTCCTGCTTCTGGATCTCATAAGCAGCGTCAGCTTCAGCCTTCTTGGTATCAGCCTGAACCTTGAGGTTAGCCTGCTTGATGGCGAGATCGTTGTTGCGCTCAGCGATGATGATGTCGGACTGAACGGATGCTTCATTTGCTTTCTGCTTAGCTTCAGCGACTGCGATTGCAACGTCTCTGTCAGCCTGTGCCTTTGCGATGGAAGCGTCCTTCTGGATCTGGCTCATGTTGTCCTGACCCAAAGCGATGATGAGACCGTTCTCATCGTCGATTCTCTGGATGTTGCAGGAGATGATCTCGATACCGAGAGCGTTCATGTCGGTCTGAGCCTTGTTCTGCATCTCGTCACCGAACTTCTTACGGTCGGTGTTGAGTTCGCGGAGTCCTACAGTACCAATGATCTCACGCATGTTACCCTGAAGGGAGTCGGTGAGAGCCGCACAGATCTTTTCCTCGTTCATGTTGAGGAAGTTCTTCATTGCGAGCTCGATGCCCTCCGGATCGGTCTTAACACGTACCTTTGCAACTGCGTCGATGTCGACACCGATGAAGTCGTTTGTCGGAACGAAACCGTTCGTCTTGATATCGATGCTGATCTGCTTGAGCAGAAGGATATCCTTTCTTTCAATGAACGGGATCCTTACTCCTGCGCGGCCGATGAGGATCTTCTTTTTCTTTCTGGGACCTGAGATGATGAAAGCTACATCCGGCGGTGCTTTTACGTAACCTGAGAGAATGATTGCGATCACCAGGATCAGGACTACAATTCCGATTCCGATAGGAAGTGCATAATCTGATAAATTTGGCATATTCTTAATCCATCCTTTCCTTTTTGTTGCCTTAAATCTTAAAGATATTTGTGATAAAAATCAATATAAATCGGTCGGTATGAGTTACCAAACCGAATATGATATTTTTGACATCCGATTTGGTTCAAACGCACAAATAGTTGCGTTTGAGGGGGATATAACTGATAGGTTGACAATATTAATATGGTGGGTTAAAATTCAAACGAATGAACATATGAATAATCGTTCATATGAAGAACGGAGGTCAAAATGCCGCGCGAGAAAAAAATACAGCCCCAGGAAACAAAACGTGAGCTGCCGCCCGAAGAACTGCTCCAGGATCTGGGTGATCTTTTTAAGGTCTTCGGTGACACTACCAGGATAAGGATTATGTACGCGTTATATGAAGGCGAGATGAGCGTCATGGCAATCTCCGAACTTCTCGGTATGACGCAGCCTGCGATCTCTCATCAGCTTAAGACTTTGAAGGCCGCGAATCTCGTTGCCGGCAGACGACAGGGAAAGACCATCTTCTATTATCTTTCCGATGAGCATGTCAAATCGATAATAGCTGCTGGCTATGAACACTTAACTGAAGAATAAACAAAAAGGAGTACATATATGAAAAAGACATTTGAACTTGAAGATCTCGACTGCGCAAACTGCGCCATGAAGATGCAGGAAGCCATCAGCAAGATCCCCGGAGTCATTTCATGCTCTGTTAATTTCATGACACAGAAGATGATCCTCGAAGCTGATGATGCTGAGTTTGACAAGATCCTCAAGCAGGCAGTTAAGACGATCGCAAAAGTTGAACCTGACTGTACGGTAATCATCTGATATGAAACTTAAGCTCACCAAAAAACAGAAAAAGATGCTGATAAGGATCATCGTTGCGTCAGTTTTGCTGGCGGTTATCGCGGTGGTTACTCATCTGATCGCTTTACCTTGGTGGGCTTGTCTCATCTTATATCTGATCCCTTATGCGATCGCAGGTTACGACGTCATCAAGGCGGCCGCGGTAAACATAATCCACGGACGTGTTTTCGATGAGAAGTTCCTCATGATGGTTGCAACGCTGGGAGCTTTCGGAACGGGAGAATATCCTGAAGCTTCTTTCGTAATGCTGTTCTATCAGGTCGGTGAACTCTTCCAGAGCATTGCTGTCGGAAGATCGAGAAAATCGATCGCAAAGCTCATGGACATCAGGCCTGATTATGCCGTCGTTATAAGGGACGGTAATGAGGAAACTGTTTTGCCTGACGAAGTTGCCGTTGGCGAGACAATAGTCATTCGTCCTGGCGAGAAGATCCCGCTCGACGGCGTGATAACCGAAGGATCGAGCTCGGTCAATACGGCAGCACTCACCGGTGAATCGGCACCTGTCGATCTTAACGTAAGTGATGCTGTTATCTCGGGTACTTTGAACCTTACAGGCGTAATAAAGGTTAAGACTACATCAACGTTCGGACAGAGCACGGTTTCCAAGATACTTGAACTTGTTGAGAATGCTTCTGACAAGAAGGCGAAAGTAGAGAACTTCATAACGAAGTTTGCCAGGTGGTATACGCCTGCTGTCGTTATTGCCGCAGTGCTTCTCGCGGTGATTCCGCCTTGCTTCCTTGGTATAGGCAGTCTTGCGGTGTGGAAAGTCTGGTTTATGAGAGCACTCGTTTTCCTCGTAGTTTCCTGTCCGTGCGCACTGGTCGTTTCCGTTCCGCTCTCTTTCTTCAGCGGAATAGGCGCCGCATCGAAAAAGGGAATCCTAATCAAAGGCGCAGGTTACATGGAAGTCCTTGCCAAGACCGGCACGGTTGTCTTTGACAAGACCGGAACTCTGACCAAAGGCGTATTTGCCGTTGATGACATTCACCCGAACATAATAAGCAAACCTGAACTGCTTGACATAGCAGCCGCGTGTGAGAGCTTTTCGAGCCATCCCGTTGCACAGTCCATTGTGCTCGCTCATGAAGGACACATAGACAAGAGCAGGATAAAGAATGTTGAAGAGATCGCAGGCAAAGGCGTAAAGGCTGTTGTTGATGACATGACTTATTATGTCGGAAACGGACAGCTGATGGACATGTGCGGCGCTAAGTGGCACGACTGCCATCTGACCGGAACGATTATACACATTGCGCGTGACGCTGAAGAAGGTGCTGAGTATCTCGGGCATATCGTCATAAACGACGAGATAAAAGAAGACTCCGTGGCAGCGGTAAAAGACCTCAAGTCTTTAGGTGTCAGGGAGATGATAATGCTCACAGGCGACAAGGAGAAAGTTGCAAAGAGCGTTGCCGAGAAGATCGGCATGACTGACCATTTTTCTGAACTCCTTCCTGCAGACAAAGTATCCAAAGTTGAAGAACTCCTGCAAAAGGGCGGAGACAAGCTTGCATTTGTCGGAGACGGCATCAATGACGCTCCCGTTCTGATGCGCGCTGACATCGGCATCGCAATGGGTGCAATGGGCTCTGACGCGGCCATTGAATCGGCTGACGTTGTGCTGATGGATGACAAGCCTTCCAAGATCGCAACGGCTGTCAGGATCTCCAGAAAGACCATGCGCATCGTCTGGGAGAACATCATTTTCGCGCTCGGCGTAAAAGTGATAATCCTTGTCCTGAGTGCTTTCGGCATCGCGAACATGTGGCTTGCGATCTTCGGTGATGTAGGCGTGCTGATCCTTGCTATCCTCAATGCCGTAAGATGCATGAGGATCAAAGACTGATTATTAGTCCTGATAATCGTACTCTGTATTTACCCCATCTGAGTTAAAATATACTCAAAGAAATCTGTTGGGGTATGTCTGATGATAAGTGTTTACAGATACGGCGGGATAGATTGCATTACACCTTCCGTAATCAAAAAGGAATTAAGCAGGGAAGATCCGCGCGAGATCATATTTATCGTGCCTGAATTTTCGAAGGCGCAGATCGAGCGTGAGATCATCTCTTATCTTGAAGGAAGCTGCAGGGAGCGTGGTGCATCCATCAGTTCCGAAGGCCGCAGCATTCCGGTGGATTCTTCGTTTGTCGGCGGAGACATTTTGAGTTTCATCACTCTTTCTACGTCCATTCTTGAATCTGTCGGATATGAATACGGCGGAGCCGGCAGCGATGTCGCGTTAAGATGCGCGATCTATTCTGTTCTCGCCAACTACAACAAGGATTTCAAGACATTCGGCAAGCTTACGAGCAGGTTCGAATACATCAATATGCTCATCGATCTTCTTGGTGACTTCACGAGATACGGCATAGGTGTTTCCCAGCTTGAAGAAGCCATCGCAAATTCATCAGGGTTTTCAGCGGAATACAAGAGCAAGCTTGAAGACATCAAGCTGATGATGGAGTCTATCGGCAAGATCAACGACCAGTACGGAATGTCGTTTTTGAAGAACCGCATTGAGGCAGCAAGTCAGGTGCTCATGCAGGTTACTTCAGACAAGTTGAAGACCAGGAGATTCTCGGGCTTAAGAAAACTTTTATCTTCCCGTTTTGTTTTCATCGGATTCGGTTCCGGCAGAATCCTTACCCCGCAGGAATACATGCTCGTTAATCTTCTTTCAGAGAAGGGTGCTGATATAGCTTTCTATGTTCTTTCGTCTGATAAGGAGCCTTATGCCGGCAAGAATCTTTATAAGGTCGGAAATGAATTCTCTGACCGCATGAAGGCTAAAGGTGCCGTTATCAGCGATTTTGTCAGGGACGATGAAGTGCCTCAGTTTGCTGATATTATCAGTCCGTTTGCATTTGATGCCGCATATGAAGGCAATGTCACGGACCGCATCAGGCTTGCCGCCATCAGCGGTGCGGACAATCAGCTTGGATATGTTTTCTCTGAGGTGATCAGGCTTACCCGTGATGAAGGATACAGATACCGTGACATAAGGATCGTCTGCTGCGATGATGATCTTTCTTCCAGGATGAGGAGCAATGCCGAACTGTTCGGTCTTGATGTCTTTATCGACAGACGCATCGAACTCTGGAGTACGCTCGTACCCGTGTTTGCCGAAACGGTACTGGAACTCCCGGTACATAACTACAGGATAAGTGATGTCCTCAGGGCAATGAGATGCGGTCTCATTAAAGTGCCGCCTGTCATTGCGGACATGTTCGACAATTACTGCAGGCGCATGAATATCACCGACGGAATCCGGCTGTTCAGGAGCAGCGTATATCTCAAGACGCCGAAGGATGAAAACGGAGAGCCCAAAGAGCCTGATAAGATATCGCTTCCTTATGCATATGAAGACATCAGGGCAGGAGAGAAGATAGTTGAAGGCGGGTTTTTCTGGAAGTACATCGTTCAGTCTAAACTTATGCCGCTCAAGAAGGCTGCTGATGCCATTGCCGAAGAAAAACTCCTGAGCCGCAAGTCGATGCTGCTCAGAGATCTTCTCATTGATCACCGTGACGACGTTGAAGCGCTGTCTAATGAACAGCTTGATGCCAAAGAGAGTGAAGCAGCTGCGGCTCTCGTTCGCGGTTTTGATGAAGTGATGAATCTTCTTACGCTCTTTACTCATGAGATGAATGATGTGCCTATTGCGCAGAGAGCTTTCATTTCTCTTATCAGGACAGACATGAAGAACAGGATAGAAGGCACCATTCCGCTCAAGGTGGATTCGATCGAGATAACCACTCCTGACAGGGCATTCGTAACTCCGTGCAAAGTCATGTTCATCCTTGGTGCTTCACGCGAGAACTTCCCTCACAGGAAAGGATCGGAAGGCCTTCTGAGTACAGGTGAATTAAGGAATCTGTCGCAGTCTGTTACTGACTGTGAGCTTCCCGATAAGAACGAGGCAAGATCCAAGGAAGAGTTTGTCACCTGCTGCCTGACTCTGGGTACGGTGACTGACAGGCTCTACATGATCCACAATGCAGAGAAGAATTTTACGAGCAGCGTGTATGACTATCTTAAGAATGCAGCTGATCCTGAAAAGTTTGTAAGCGGATATCAGGCACCGGTCACGGGCGTTTCGAGGAAGAGGAATCATACATTCAAGGATTCTGCGATAGACCGTGAGTTAATGGATCAGCTCCTTATGCTGCACGGTACGGACGAGAAGGGCATGTATCTCAGTGTAAGCGCACTTGAGGAATTCAACGCATGTCATCTGAAGTATATGCTGGGCAGGGTTCTCGGCATAAGAGACCGTGAAGACCGGACCGATATCGATTCAAGAGCATATGGTACTCTTATCCATAAGATGTATGAACTCGGACTGTCTGAGATAGGGCGTGATGATTTCGAAGCCAATGCGAAAGAACTTCTTGAAAATGAAGAGCTCTATG
Organism: Clostridiales bacterium; assembly: GCA_017509205.1. Classification (GTDB taxonomy): domain Bacteria; phylum Bacillota; class Clostridia; order Saccharofermentanales; family Saccharofermentanaceae; genus Saccharofermentans. The sequence goes on from JAFWQF010000021.1 coordinate 68,197, forward strand.
ACAGCAAGGTCGACGCAGTGTTTGAGAAGGCGGTGATAGCTGAAAGCGTTCCGGGTACTGTGGATGACGAAGGCGATACCGTCAGTGTCATCAAAGAGTTTGATGTCGAGACGGGAATTAAGCTTCGAAGGATGTTTAAGCTGACATTCAGAGGAATACTTAACGACATAGTTAACACGGGATTCGTTCCTGCCGGATTCGAAGCGCCTATCGGTAAGCCTTCCAAGGACAGCAGCGGGAAAGAGATCACTCTTTCGCTTGAAGATAAGAAACTTGAAGAAGAGACGGGACTTAAGCTTCATTTTAACGGTTCTATCGACAGATTTGATCTTAAGACGGGTGAAGGGGAAGTTGAAGGCTTGAGAGTAATCGACTATAAGAGCGGTGACAAGAGCATAAAACTGGCTGAACTTTTTAACGGTATCCAGATACAGCTTCCGCTTTATACCAAAGCTTTGTGCACGGGTTACGGCATCGATCCTTCAGGATGTGATTACGGCTATTTCAATGTCGGATTAAAGCCCGGTTCCGGAAAGAAACCGTTGGAATTCGAACCGAAGACTGCCAGAACGAAATCTGGTTATTCGGATGACGACTTAAAGCTCTCGCTTGATTATGCGGAATATATCGTAAGGAGTTCCGTAAAAGACATTCAGGAAGGCAAAGCTGACGGACTTGTAAGTCCCGGATATCATTACTGCGGTTTTTGCCCGTACGGAGGCGCATGCGGCAATGTTCCGTCGAGGCCTGTTGACCGCATAGGAAATAAGAAACCGGGAGAGGTTTATTCAGAATATCTGGAGAAAGCGGCAGAAAAGACCGGCCAGATGTTTGACAAGGACGGCAAGGCCAACAGGTCCTGCATGAACGAGGCATATAAGATGATGATGCGCGATAAGACCGACGCTGATGATAAAAACGGAGGTAAAGGATAATGGGACAGAAACCTTCCGTAGATCAGCAGGCGATAATAGATAACAAGACTGAGAATATCCTGGTTCCCGCAGCTGCAGGATCGGGAAAGACTACGGTAATGATCGAAAGGATCATCACCAAGATAATCAATGACATCATGGATGATTCCATTCCCGAGAATGAGAAGCATTCGCTGGACAGCATTCTTGTCGTAACCTTTACCATCGCGGCTGCCGAACACATGCGCGAAAAGGCTGAAGATGCCATCAACAAGGCAATAGCAGACAACAGGGACAATCCTGATCTTGTCGCAAAGCTAAACCGCCAGAAAGATCTCCTGCCGAATTCGTACATTCAGACGTTTGATTCGTTCTGTGCAAGGGTCATCAGGGAGAAAGGTTACTGTGCAGCAGATTCTTCTGAAGCAGATGTGTTTGATCCCGCCAACATAGTGCTTGATGAGCATGAGAAGACGATACTCAAGAATGCCGCTGCTAAGCAGGCAGTAAAGCAGATGTATGCTGAAGTCAAAGACGAAAACGATCCTTTTATCAAGCTGACTCAGCGTTTCGGAGACGGCCGTTCCGACGGTTCCCTGATAACGGCTGCTCTGGATATCTATGACAAATTAAGAAGCCTTCCGAGGTATAAAGAAGTCATACAGGAAGAGTATGAGAAGAGGAGAACATGTGATGAAGCAGGAGAGCTCGGCTATGCCGGCAGGATGGCTTTTATCCTCGGTGACGTCATCGAATATCTGACAAGAAGGAAAGAAGAACTGACGGCTCCGGGAGGCCTTTCTGACATACTTGAAACAGATTCTGACAAGTATGTTGTCACAAAGGGAAAGATGAAGAATCCCGAGGCCAACGCGAAGTCAATCGAACTTGTCGATAAGGTCGTTGAACTGATCGGAAGACAATCTGAAAGATTTGCAAAGTCGGACGGGAAAGACGTCTATGACCAGGTCTTCACCATGATCGGTGAATGGCAGTCTTTTAAGACTGAATACAGTTTTAAGATCATGAACGCTCCGAAGGATGCGACAGGTGAAGAGCTTGAAGACTACAATGACTATAAGCAGAAAGCACTTGGGATCAAGTGCATCATGAGCCTTATTCTTTCAAGCCCCAAAGACGTTGAAGACTGTCCTGCAAAAGCGCCAAAGGAATTGTCTGATCTTTTCATGAAACTTAATTCGACTGACAGGGAAGAGCTTCTGAGGCTTCAGAAGGAACGCACTGAAGTTACCGGTGCGATGGTAGGCCTTCTCCTTAAGATCGACAAGTGTTTTTCCGAGCTCAAGGCAGGCGTTCACGGGATGGATTTCTCCGATCAGGAATATGCTGCTTATGACATCCTTGAGACCGAAGACGCTGCGCATTTCTATCAGGATAAATTCGTTGAGATCTATATTGATGAGTATCAGGACAATACAAGGCTTCAGGATGACATCATCAGCAAGATATCACGTAAGCAAGGCAATGTTTTCAGGGTAGGTGACGTCAAGCAGAGCATCTACCGTTTCAGGCATGCGGAACCTGGTATCTTCAATGAGAAGATCGACAGATACAGGGAGGACAGTTCCCTCGGCAAAGTGCTGCCTCTGACTGAGAATTTCAGAAGCAGTCCGCAGATTCTGGCTTTTGTAAATCACATATTCGAACAGGCAATGACCCGTGACGGCTCCGAGATAGATTACGGTCCTGATCAGCGCCTTAATCATCCTGAGAACGGTGGCTGTGAGGATCAGGGTGAAGAAGGACTTCCCAAGTTCATCATCATCGATTCCAACGGCGCAGGCGGCTTTGAAAGCATGGATATGGAAACCGGTTCTTCAGATGATGACGGAGACGGTTTTGATGCTTCTGACAGCGGTAATGACAGTGGCAAGACATCAGGTTCGGGCGACCCCGGCGATGATGAGGAGCAGCCTTTGAACGGCGAGATCAAAGCGCTTTGTCTGGGCGTTGAAAAAGAGATCAGGGAATACATGTCCAGGTTCGATCCCGATGCACCTGATTACGAATCGCATTACGGAGATATCTGTATCCTTACATCGATCAAGAGTGAGTCTGAGATCATCTCGAAGTTCCTGAATGCGCACGGCCTGCCTTCTGCGGGAAGGTTTACCACAAGCATTTTCGGAGATCTTGATATCAGAGGCATAATCAACTGCATCATATGTCTCGGAAACTCCTTAAGAGACGAATACCTTGTCGGCATGCTCCTCGCTCCTTACAGGAATACGAATTTCACGGTGAACGAGCTTGCAACTGTTCAGGCATTTATCCTGAAGACTGATCCTTCACTTCGTAAGGAATATCTTTTCAGGAAGATCAAGATGTACGGTGAATGCTGTGACGATGAACTCGCAGAACGCCTCAGGAATTTTGTGGAGTGGTTTGAAAACCTGAGGATGAAGGCCATGACCTCTGATATCGATGAGATAATCGAACTGATCTACAAGCGCACCGACATCAAGGCAACCGTTACTGCCAAGAGCGGCAACTTTGACAAGCTTACCATCTTCAAGGACTGGATGAGTTCCAACTTCAAGCGCTTCGGATGTGACATTGCCGGAGTTGCGGGTGAACTCGAGAATATGAAGATTCAGATCGATACGGCCTCCATTGAATCCGGGAAGAACGAGAACAACAAGATCACGTGCATGAACTTTCACAAGAGCAAGGGACTTGAGTATCCGTTTGTCATCTTTGCCTTAAAGGATTGCAGGAGCCGAGGGTCTGCATCGGGAGTCGGATTTGATCCGCACTTCGGATTTGTTTTCGAGGACTATGATGCGCAGCAGGTTACGAGAAACAAGTCTTTGGATCAGCTTATCTATAAGTTTGATAACGTTCTTGCAGAGAACGCGGAGGTCTTAAGGGATCTTTACGTTACTCTTACCAGAGCAAAGACAAGACTTTCGATAGTCACCTGGAATTCCGACGAGAAGAATAACGGTGCCATAGAGAAGGCCTCTGCGGTTGCATGTCAGGCCGCAAGTGAAACGTTTAAGCGCCTTGACTGGCTCTCCGGCGGAAAGAGCATGTTAAGTGACATGTTAATGTGTCTTTTGAGAACGGATTCTGATGAAGCGCAAAAACTCAGGATGATCAATGGTATAGATCCGGCTGTTCTGATCGGCTTTAAAGCATGCACGGAAAAGAACAATCAGGACCCGGGAAATGTCCCCGGCAACAGAGGATATACTGTCGAGATCTACGATACGATCCAGACACGTAATCTGGATATTGAATCAGAAAAGCATCTGCAGAAAAGAGATGAAGAAGAGGAGAAAAAGGAAACCTCTGACGATCTTTTCGACGGCGAAGGAAACATCATTTTCGACCAATATAAGTATGAGTCTGAAACGCGTATTCCGTTTAAGGTCTCGGTAACCGGCATCAGGCACGGCAACCTCGAGGAAACGCGCCACGTCGATCTTGAGGTGCCCTCGGCATCAGATTTCGAGAACTACGGTAAGAGCAAGCTTACGGCCGCGTCAAAGGGTACTGTGCTTCATAAACTCATGAGATTTATCGATACTTCAAAACTCAGAGAGGATCCGGATTCTTTTGATGTCGAAGTCGATGCTCTGATAAACGACAGGATCTTTGCTGAATACAGCGCGGAGAACATCAGGGAATGCGCTTTGGAATTCAGAAAGGGAATATTGGCATTTGCTTCAAGTGACATCTGCAAAGCAGCGGATGAAGCTGATACAGAAGGGAAGACAGACAGGGAAAAGCACCTTGTTTTCGCGATCCCCGCAGACGAGACTGAAGAAACCGACGTCGCGCTTGTACAGGGTATCATCGACCTCGTGTATGAGGGCGGTGAAGGCTGGGTAATCGTTGACTATAAGACAGACAGATTCAGTGAAGCAGAGGCTCCGGGAGCTGATGAACGCGCAGTTCTGGCAAAAGAGAAACATGCTTTCCAGCTCGATTCTTATGCGGCCGCATTTGAAGCCGCGGGAAGAAAGGTTGCGAAGAAATACCTTTATCTGGTAAGATACGGCGAGTTTGTCGAGACTTAAAGAGGCTTGATAACGGCATTTCCGTCTTCGATCAGGATGTATGACGGAGTGCTTCCTTCTTTCGGAATGGAAGGTGAGCCCGGGTTCATGTAACGAACCTTGATGCCGGTTTCAGGAGAAGTTATCTCTTTATCGCAGACAATGTGAGTATGACCCGCGAGAAGAACAGCGCCGTCCGGAAGGAATACCGGGAGATAGCCGGGGCCGGCATTATGTCCGTGAGTTGCGAAAAAGGTTGTTTCGCCGGAAACGAGATAAATGTAGTCAGACAGGATGGGGAACTTAAGGACCATCTGGTCTACTTCGGTGTCGCAGTTTCCGCGGACGGCAAGGATCTTTGTTGCCATGTCATTAAGCAGGGAGATGACCTTTTTCGGTTCATAGTGTGCAGGAAGGTCGTTTCTCGGACCGTGATAGAGAATGTCTCCCAAAAGCACGAGCTTGTCGGCGTTTTCACGCCTGAAAGCCTCCAATACGCGTTCTGTCCAATATGAATCCCCGTGAAGGTCAGATGCAACTAAAAATCTCACAGCAGTTCCCCTTTATACTTTTTCTTTTTGCCCGCATCACGTTTCCTTATGTTGCGGAAAAAGTCCAGCATCATCTTTGAGCATTCTTTCTCAAGGATGCCGCCTTCGAATTCGACTTTGTGGTTGTGGCCGTGTGCCACGTTGAAGATGTCGTTGCAGGATACAACGGCGCCGCTCTTGGGCTCATAAGCTCCGAAATACACCTTGTGTATCCTTGACTGGATGATCGCGCCTGAGCACATCGTGCAGGGCTCGAGCGTTACATACATATCGCAGCCTTCAAGTCTCCAGTCGCCGAGCTTTCTGCAGGCCTTGTCAATAGCGATGACCTCCGCGTGTGCCAGGGAGTTGCCCCTTGTAAGCCTTAGGTTATGAGCGCGGACAAAGACCTTTCCGTCCTTTACGATAACGCAGCCGATCGGACATTCGCCGAGTTCAATGGCCTTTTCAGCTTCCTTTACTGCTTCCAGCATAAAGCGCTCGTCAGTGTTGGACGGTTTAAGCTCGGGGAAAAGTTTTGACCTTCTTGAAGGCATGACGGTTCCTTAAAAGTTTTTTGAAAGAATACACTAATGCCGCATGTGTTTCAAATGCCACGTTACAGGGGCTGGCGGCAGCAAGAGGGAAGAGTTAGGGCGGGGTAACATTTTGCTTCGCTATTGAACAAACGGGCAACTCTATATATTATATTTTTATTAGAAAATGGATAAGGGAAGGCATCAAGGAGGCCAAAAGCATGAAATACAAGCGTTTAGTGGCATTTTTACTCGGTATGGTCATGACCGTGGAGACTGTTCCTGTTTTTGTTTTTGCAAAGGAACTGGATCCCGCGGCGACCGGTGTGATCTCTGCTGAAGAAGAGCAGGCGGAAGAAACTGAGGAAACAAAGCCGATTGTTAAGGAAACCGCTGCCAAAAAGGAAACACCTGAAGCCACGGACAAGAAACCGGCTGATGGTGACGCTAAGGAAGATGCGGGAAGCAAAGACAAAGCTCCTGCAGATGAAGGCGATAAGTCAGAGGCAGGAAAAGAAGACAAAGAGCCCGCTCAGACCGAAGAAAAGGAACCTGAGCAGACTGAAGACAAAGAACCTGCTGAGACAGAGCAGAAGGAACCTGAACAGACCGAAGACAAAGAGCCTGCTGAGACAGAGCTGAAGGAACCTGAGCAGACTGAGGACAAAGAGCCCTCTGAGACTGAACAGAAGGAGCCCACTCAGACTGAAGACAAAGAAACCTCTGAGACCGGCAGTGAGGAAGAACCCAAAGCAGATGAAACAGAGCCTTCCGTAACTGATGAAGGCAAAGACGCGGGAGGCGATGACAAGAAACCTGCTGATGCCGGCGAGTCACAGGATCCTGTTTTAAAGGAAGGCGAAGTCATAACCGAAAAAGACGGAGCTCCTTATGAAACACATATCCCTGCAAGCTCTCAGGACAGGGAAAAGCAGTTTGAGGATTTCTTCAAGAAAAAAGCAGGAGACCTCATTAACCAGCGCAAGCTCCTTCGTAAGGCTGCGCCTGGCGGTGCAAGCAATTTATCAGGCAACAACCTGATCGCTTATAATGCCTTTAAGAGCGGTGCTGCCGATGTTGCGAACGGTGTCAGGACTTCTACCGCGATTGAGGCTCCGATAGCTGATTTTAATGTGTATGCAACCAGCTGGACAGCTGCACAGCTTGGCGTCAATAAACTTACATATGTAGCAGACGACGGAAAGACTTATGTTGATCCTACCGCAGCAAATGCGCTGCGTGCACGTGTGCAGCTTAAGATAAGCATTGTCGCGGTTGATAATGCTCTGTTGGCAGATTGTCCGTATGAGCTTTACTGGTTTGACAAGACTAAAGGCGTACGTCTTTTCAGCTATTCGATCGGAGCCAAGACCATTGACGGTGAATTGAGGCTGTTTATTTCCAAAGGTCCTACTGCGAATTTCTGCGTTTCCAGAGATTATTGTGACGACAGTTCTATTGATGAGGAAGGCCGTGTGTATGTAACTGACCCTGCAAAGATCAGCAAAGTCAATGCATCAATCGCAAATGCGGCTAAGATAGTCAATGCGGCAAAGAGTAAGACTGACTATCAGAAACTTGTCTATTATTATGAGCAGATATGTTCTCTTGTTGAATACGATCACGGTGCAGCCGGAACCGGAAGCGTAAGATACGGAGATCCCTGGCAGATCATCTCTGTTTTTGACGGCAACACTTCCACAAATGTTGTCTGTGAAGGTTATGCAAAAGCTTTCATGTATCTGTGTGACCTGACATCATTTAACGGTGACATTTCGTGCATCACGGTTACCGGTGACTGTAACGGAGGCCACATGTGGAATGTCGTCAACATGGAAAACGGAAAAAACTATCTTGTCGATGTAACGAACATTGACGGCAGGGGTAATTATACGTCTGCCTATTTCGAAGCACTTTTTTTGACAGGATATACTGCAAAGATTACAAACGGTTACAGATTCTCCGGTATTGATTTTTACTATGACAGTGACACCACGAATACTTATTCCAGTGCTCAGATTTCCATTACGAATGAGAAGAAATATTATATGAGCCGGGCTGTCACTGTAAAGGTTAATGGTGATGTGGGAGGCAAAGCTACTTTATCCAAAACTTCCGCACTCCCTGAAGAGACCGTAGGAGTAACAGCTACAGCTGACGATGGTTATGTATTTGATCATATCCAGGTCTACGGCTCTGACATTCACGGTAATAAGTTTACTATGACAGGTACAAAAGCGGATGTTGTGGTTTACTTCAAAAAGATCGATTATGCGATAACCGTAACCTGCGGTGATCACGGTTCTGCAACTGTTACACCTGCTAAGGCAGGAGTCGGCGATCTCATTACTGTTAATACCTTCCCTGATAACGGTTATTATGTTAAGAACATTACAGTTGACGGCAGTGTCATTTACGGTAAGACATTTAAAATGCTTGCCAAGCCGGTTACAGTTCATGTCGAATTTGATAAAGTCAAAAAGGCTGAGGTCGGTGACGAGCTTACAGACGGCATTAACAATTACAGGGTGACCAATAATGCTGATGACGGTACCGGTACAGTGGCATTTATCGGCTCGGCAAATCAGGCGGCAAGTGTTTCGATTCCTGCAACCGTAGATTTGATTGGAATCAACTATAAGGTTACAAAGATTGCTTCGCTGGCATTTAATAAGAATGCGACAGTAACATCCGTATACATCGGTGCCAATGTTACAGTGATCGAAAGCAAGGCTTTTGTTGGATGCCCGAAACTTGTTAAGATAAACGGCGGATTGAGGCTTAAGACGATCGGAAACACGGCGGTTATCAACTGCCCGAAACTTTCTTCGTTCATTATCGTATCTGCGGTTCTTTCCAAGATTGGCACATCTGCCTTCTACGGAGACAAGAGCCTTAAGACGGTTTACATTAACAAGACAACGAAGCTTACCAAGAAGGGTGTCAAGAAATCCCTGAAGGGATCTAAAGTCAAGACCGTCAAGGTAAAGAAGTCGAAAGTGAAGAAGTACAAGAAATACTTCACGAAGAAGAATGCCGGCAGAAAAGTCAAAGTCAAGAAGTGACCGGCAAAAGAAGTCCAGACATGAATCTCCGGAGGAAACTCCGGAGATCTTTTTTTGCCCGAAACCGGTTTGTTAAGTCAAACAATAGGTTACTTTGTCAAATAAATGTGCAAAGTGTCAAGTATCTTATATATATATAATAATAAAATAGTACACTTTTGCCAAAAAAGATGTAAAATACAAAATTGGGTGTTCTTAAAATTTGGGTTTCTATTTGGAGGTTAATTGATGAAGTATCTCAAGGTAACGTCAGTTGTATTATCTGTGGCTATGTGCATGTCAATGATCGCGCCTGTTTCGGTTCTGGCTGATGAAACGGCTGCACCTTCTGAGACACAGACTGAAGAAACGGTAAAGCCGGAGCCCAAGGAAACCGAGAAACCTAAGCCTTCTGAAACAGAAAAGCAGATGACCGAAGAGACCGTAAAACAAGAACCCGAAGAAACCGAAAAAGCAAAACCCGCAGAAACCTCAAAAGAAGAGCCTGCCCAGACTGAACCCGAAGCATCTGCTGAAACGGAAAAGCAGGAGCCTTCTGAAACTGAACCCGAAGCACCTGTTGAAACAGAGAAACAGGTGCCCTCTGAGACTGAACCTGAAACATCTGCGGAAACAGAAAAGCAGGAGCCTGAAACAACAGAATCTCAGGAACCTGCTGAGACTAAAGAGACGATCCCCGAAGTAACTGAAAAGCCGATTCAGGAGACCGAGGTTAAGAAAGAGGCAAAAGACGGTTCTTGTGGAAATGGTGTTAACTGGTCCTTGAGCAATGGTACTCTGACCATCTCCGGTTCAGGTGACATGAGTTATAGCGGATATTATGCTCCCTGGTTTAGCGATGCAGACAGCATAAAAAAAGTTGAAATTCAATCTGGGGTTACGTCGATTCGTTCAAATGCGTTTGAAAGCCATAAGAATCTCACAAATGTTACCATAGCAAGCAGTGTCAAGAGTATCGGAACAATGGCCTTTTCAAATTGCACCAGCCTTTCGAGTGTCTCTCTTCCAAGTGGTCTGACTGCAATCAGCGGAAATCTTTTCAGCGGCTGCAAGAGCCTTAAATCCATTAGTATTCCGAGCACGGTCAAATCGATCGGATTTAGTGCTTTTTACGATTGTGCTTTAACAAGCGTTTCGATTCCGAGCGGCGTAACGGAGATCAGTTCGTCTGCCTTTCAAGGCTGCCCTCTTACAAGTGTCAGTATTCCGAGTAGTGTAACAGATATCAGCGATTATGCTTTCGCCGGAGGAAAATTCTCCAGCATTACTCTGCCTTCAAATCTTGAACAAATTGGCGAATACGCTTTTTCGGATTGTACAGCGCTTACAGCAATAACCATTCCTTCCGCCGTTAAATACTTTCAGGCCGGTGCTTTCAGCGGTTGTACTAAACTTAAGCAGGTTACGATTCAGAGCGTACAGATAGGTTCGATTCCTTTTGAAGCTTTTATGAATTGTTCATCACTTACGAGCGTTAATATTCCTGAATATGTTGACTATATCGGCGGTGATGCTTTTAATGGTTGTACCAGCTTGACTAAAATCACAATCCCTTCTGATGTGAGAACAATTGAACCCAGAGCATTTAAAGGCTGCAAAAACCTGACGGAGATCAATATCCCTAAAGGCGTTAAAGATGTCAATGACAGCATTTTTGAAGGCTGTACCAGTCTTAAGAGCATTAAACTTCCTGACGGAGTAACACGTATTGGTCATTACGCTTTTCAGGGTTGTACCAGTTTGTCGAGCATTGATATACCGGATACGGTAACGAATATCTGGCGCAATGCTTTTAATGGCTGCACATCTCTTGCAGTTGTTAATTATTCCGGTTCAGAAGCCAATTGGAACAGTATTGAGATCTACACCGGAAATGAGCCGCTGCTTAAAGCTACGCTAAACACTTCCGTTATTACGAATTTCGGAGGAGCATCCGGTACATGCGGTTCGGGTTTAAAGTGGACATTGTCTTCTTCCGGTGTTTTAAAGATTACCGGTTCCGGAGACATGGATAATTTCGATAAGAGCAGTTATGGTACTTATTATTTCTATGAGGCCCCTTGGAATCAGTATAAAACCAAGATTACGTCAGTTGAACTTCCCAGTGGTTTAACTTCTATTGGAAACGGTGCTTTTAGCGGCTGTTCCAACCTTACCAGTATTTCGATACCTTCCAGTGTAACATCCATTGGAAAGGGTGCGTTTACAAACACTGGAATTACCAGTCTTACCATTCCGTCAAAGGTTACCAAGATAGTTGATTGTGCGTTTGAAGGCTGCACGAGTCTTACTTCGGTCACAATTCCTTCTAGCGTTACCTCTATCGGTAAGAATGCATTTACCGGATCCGGTTTAAAGAAAGTTACGATTCCTTCAAGTGTAAGTACAATTGGTGAATCCGCATTTAAAGAGTGTGCCAATCTGACAAGTGTAACCATTAACAAAGGTGTTACTTCGATTGGGAAAGCTGCTTTCAGAGATTGTACAAATCTTGCTACAGTTTCCATTCCGGATAGTGTAACAACAATCGGCAACGGTGCTTTCAGAGCTTCAGGATTAACAAGTGTTACTATTCCAGGTAGTGTAACTTCGATGGATTATTATGCTTTCTCGGATTGTGCATCTCTTACAACAGTAACCATTAAGAGCGGAGTAACTTCCATCAGTTCAAATGCTTTTACGGCGTGCATAAATCTTACAAGTGTTACCATTCCGCTTTCTGTTGATACCATCGGTTCATATGCATTCAGCGGCTGTGTAAAACTTACAGATATTTATTATGAAGGTACAGAGGGCAATTGGGATAACATTTCATTAAATGGTTCCGGACACGATCAGCTTTATATTGCAACGAAACATTACGGCGGTTCAGGTGCTACCCTTTATACGATAAAAGTTGTCAGCATAAGGGGCAAAGGTGAAGTTACGCTGTCTGCGACTTCGGCAGAAGCAGGTACAAAGATTACTGTTAATGCTACACCGGCTGAAGGCTATTACCTTGGTTCTATTGCGGTCGACGGCACCAATATCTCCGGCAATTCATTTGTCCTTGAGGCTCATAATACTGAAGTTGAAGTAAAATTTTACCAGTCCCAGTACACGGTTAATGTTACTTCTACAGCAGGCGGTACGGCTTCGTGCATTCATAAGACTGCCGGAGTCGGAGATAACATCACCATCGATTACAGTGTAAACACCGGGTACGAACTCGGGTCTATCACGGTTAATGGTAAGGCCATTAACGGCGATTCTTTCACAATGCCTGCATGCAATGTAGATGTTGTCGTAACCTTTACTCAGGGCCAATATACGGTTACAGTGTCTGTTCCGGACGGCGGCGGTACTGCTTCCGCAACTCCTTCTAAGGCAGGTGCCGGTGAAAAGATAACCGTCAGTACATCACCTTCCAAGGGCTATGAGGTCGATACGATTAAGGTTGACGGTAAAGCCATTAGCGGATCCACGTTTACAATGCCGGCGTCGAATGTGAATGTAATAGTTTCATTTAAGAGATCAGTTTATAAGATCACTCTGAATCCCGTATCTGGCGGAAGCGCAACATTAAGCAAGACTTCTGCATATTACGGCGAAAAGATCACTGTCACTGCAACACCTGCTTCAGGTTATGCGCTCGATTACATCAAGGTCGGCACAACTGAACTGACCGGCGACTCATTTTACATGAGTGCTGGAGACGTAACAGTTACTGTATCCTTCAAGAAAGTACAGTATGCGATAACCGCAACTGTAGACGGTGAGGGCGGCACTGTTTCCACAAATCCCACCAAGGCCGGTATCGGTGATAACGTTACGATCACAGCAACTCCTTCCAAGGGTTATTCCGTCGACACGATCAAAGTCAATAACAAGGCCATCAGCGGAACTACATTTACGATGACCGCTCAGAACACTACTGTAGTAGTCACATTCAAGAAGGCTTCTTACAAGATCACTGTAAGCAAACCGGTAAACGGAAGTGCAACTGCATCACAGGAATATGCTAATTACGGCGATAAGATCACGAT
>JAFWQF010000022.1 GCA_017509205.1 Clostridiales bacterium
CAAAGGATATGCCACGGAAGCAACAAAGGCTCTCATAAAATACGGCTTCGAACAGATCGGTCTTCACAAGGTCCAGATCTGCGTAAGGCCTTCAAACACGCCGTCCAAAAGGGTCATCGAGAAGTGCGGCTTCACTTTTGAAGGAACGCTCAGAGACTACTTTTACATTGACGGCAAATACGAAGGCAGGATGTACTATTCGATCCTGAAAGACGAGTTCCGCGGGTAACAAGATGAGGCCTTTTTCGATACTTGTCTTTGACCTGTTTGAGACACTCGTCGAGAACGAATACATGGATTTTAATCTCGGATTAAAACCACTCTGGGAAGCGCACTACAAAGATAAGTGTTCATTCGAAGAGATAAAGGCTTACGGCGAAGAACTGTTCGTTCACATGACAAAGCTTCACAGGCAGGGACTGGAATTTCCTTTCGTAAAAGACGAGCTGCCGTTCTATGCGGAAAAGTTCGGCGGAGAACCCGTAAACATGAGCATTGAAGAGGAAGCAGCATTCCTTTTAAGGTGCAACAAAGCAAGGATATTCAGCGGACTTCCCGAAATGCTGGAAGCCTTCAGCAAAGAAGGCATCCCGATGTGTGTGCTGTCCAACAGCGGCTTCAGAGCAGGTGCCCTGCAGATAATGCTTGATGACCTTGGCATCGGAAAGTACTTCGAAAAAGTATGGTCCAGCGCGGATTACGGCAGGGTAAAACCTGACGCAGGGTTCTTTGAAACGGCAGTCAGTGAGATACTTAAGATGCATCCGGATAAGACCAGGGCGGATATACTTTTCACGGGAGACACATACGGTTCTGACATAACCGGCGCTCATAACGCGGGACTCAGAGCCGCCTGGATAAACCGTAAGAACGGATCTGATGAAAAAGGTTTTGCCGCATATCAGATCAAAGATGTGACTGAGCTTCTGAAACTGACAGACTGAAGAGGAATCCGCATGAAAAAGGAACTTCTTATCATCACTTTCCTTTTACTGACCGGTGCATGCTTTTGTGCCTGTTCATCCAAGACTGACGAATCTGTTCCGCCTACAATCAACCAGACGGTCTACAGCAGAGACGGCAACCATGTCGTTATCTATCAGGGCGGAAACACGGAAACCATCAGCAGTTCCATGGAAAAGATACACACCGCCTGGATCAGGATCCGAGACGGTGTGCTCTATATCTCACTTGATGACGGGAAAGAATACAGGACAGCCATTGAAGGCGTTGACGGCCTGAAGTATTTTGAGGTGAATTCCCAATACGGGGATGGAGGAAATCTTTATGTCTTCAGCGGCAACCGCATCCTGTATAAGATCAGACTCGTTCCTGCAGGTTCCAAGCCCTTTACGAAGAAAGACATGGAAAAGGCTTTCGGCAGACTGACAGAGGTTAAGAGCTGATCTGCATCTCCTTGAAACAATTATAGTATTCGGACGGCTGTTTATTACACTTCGGTTAAAAGTGTTTTAGCCCGGATTTCCCTAATTTATTAATTGCTATAATGGCCGTAACTGATTAGTCAACGCTAATCTGGCTTTGGATGGATATAAAGGGCTGTATGAAGCGGAGGGTTCATATGCGGTTCAAGAATCTTGTAAAGGCTGTAACTTTATTGCTTACGACCAGTATCGTAACCGGTGCCGTAAGCATTCCCAAAAATGTGGCGGCAGCAGGCATCACCCTGTCGGGCACGAGCCATGTCCAGAAATACGGGGACATCAGCGGTTTATGGGATGCCGAAAGCAATACGCTTACTCTCAAAAGCCGAACTAATCCCGATGATGAGTACAGGCAGATCGAATCAATAACGTTAAATCTCGATAATTCAACCGGAATAGAAGGTTCCCTCAGGTACAGCGTATATCTGTACGGCAAAGGCTGGCAGGATTACAAGAATTCAGGCAGCGAAGCCGGAGCAATAAACAAAGGCCTGTGGATCGAAGGCATCAAAATGGAGCTTACGGGCGATCTTGCCTCACAGTACACGGTTGAATATGCCGTTCAGGTCCAGAAAGACGGCTTTGCCCAGGGTTTTGTGTCAGACGGTACCATAGCAGGTTATGTAAACGCAGCCAAGAAGATCGAAGAGATAAAGATCAGGATAGTCCCGGCCGGTCAGGGTAAGTCCACGACCGTCAATTACAGAGTCCACAGAGATGGCAGCGGCTGGGATAAGAAATGGGCTAAAAACGGCGAACAGTCAGGCGTCGCCGGTCAGGCCAGGAAAATAGACAGCATCGCACTTCACCTTACGGGCAATCAGTACAAGGGCGGCATCTCATACCGTTCCAATGTTCAAAAAACAGGCTGGGAATCCAAGTGGTCCTCAAACGGCGCGATGAGCGGAAGACAGGGCAACAGACTTGAAGGCATTCAGATCAAGCTCACCGGAGAAGTCGCTGAACATTACGATGTCTATTACAGAGTATGCACACAGAATTACAGCTGGTTGGCATGGGCAAAGAATGGTGAATCAAGCGGCACGAAAGATCTGGCCAACAGACTGGAAGCTGTTCAGGTCATTCTTGTAGCCAAGGGAGGCTCGGCTCCAGGTGATGTCGGAGGGATCAAGAGTATCGTCGAGGTAAAAGAGGTCAATTCCAGGACTCCCATACTTCCGGGTGCAGGACTATTCAAGATGGGAACAAACGCTAAAGTGTCCTATGCAGTTAAGTCTTCTGCAGGTTGGTCAGAGATAAAGTCCGACGGTCAGGTTTTGGAGGTTACAGGACCGATAACGGGAATAGCAGTCGGTGTTGATATTCCGAATTATAGTCTTGGTCTGTATGTAGACATGCCGGATTTTGGTGAACCCATGTATGATAAAAGATACTCTTACGATGCGCCTTACGCACTCCACATCATTGATGCGGGCAAGAGAATCGAGAACATCTCAATGTGTATAGATATAGATGATTACACTTATCCTTCACAGGGAAACTACGATCTGTACTACAGGGTCAAGACCTCCGGATTGGGCTGGGTAGCCTGGACACGTGATTCAGATGAATATGGTGGATGCTGTGGAACTGATGAGATCGGAAACACCATTTCTGCCATTCAGATCATAGTAATGCCTAAAGGCCAGAAACCGGCTGCTGATCTTAACGGAATCACTTCAGATAAAGAAAAGCCTTACTATACGATGGATGATTTCCCGGCTCCGACTATTGTTACGAATGGCAATAAGTTTGCAAAATGGTGCCTGAAAACATTTCCTGAAAACAAGACGAATACCGCAAAATACAAATACTATTGGGGTGAACACGAGGTAATCAGAGCCTCCAAAACTTGGAAATACAGATTTGGAGGTTCGTCAAAGAAGGGCTGTGACTGTTCCGGATTCGTTGTCTATGTGTTCCGTAATTATTTCCACAAGAAGGTTTATCACGGAATGCATAAACTTGCCTTCAGTACCGGCAAGAATATCTCATACAGTCAAATGAAACCGGGAGACATGCTCTGTGACCATTCTTATCACCATGGCTGGGTCTCATTCTATGTCGGAAAAGACAGCTACGGTCACGAAGTGGTCCTTAAAGGCCACACTGACGGTACTAAATATGTGGTACCAACATTTGAATACTGGGACATCAAAGCGTGGGCAGCTGAACCCAAGCACAGTATCAGAAGACGCTGATCAAAAAGCAACGAAACAAAATCAGGAGGGGTTTCAACCCCTCCTTTCATTTCTCTACAGTACAGCTTTGATCCTCTTAAGTGCCTCTTTGACGACACTCCTGGGGCATGCGACATTGAGCCTTATGAAGTTCTCTCCTCCCCTGCCGAAGAAACTTCCCTCGGAAACACGAACGTGAGCTTCGGTGAGAAGTCTTTTCGCGAAATCCTTATATGAAGAACAGTCTATCCATACAAGGTACGTACCCTCAGGCTCCATCATGATGAGCCCGGTACCTTTAAGTTCCTCACGCACAACAGCGATGTTGCCTTCTATGTATGTAAGCAGTTCCGTGAGCCACGGTTCACCATATGTGTACGCTGCTCTTGTCGCTGCGATGCCCATCTTGTTAAGGCCGAAAGCACCCGTTGTCAGGGCTTCCCTGTCGATCTTCTTCAGGACTTCCCGATTCGCCGAGATTATGTTTGCAGCCTGTATTCCCGCTATGTTGAAAGTCTTGGTCGGAGCCGTCAGAATGACGCAGTTGTCACCCGCGATCTTCGCCATCGGAATGTGTTTGTTGCCATACAGAACAAGGTCAGAATGGATCTCATCACTAACGATGAACACTCCGTGCTTTTTGCAGATCTCTGATACTGCGCGAAGTTCATCTTCTGTCCAGACACGTCCGCCGGGATTATGCGGAGAACACCAGATGAGAAGTTTTACATTGTCCTCAACGATCTTTCTCTCCATCTCGTCTAGATCGACTTCGTAGTGACCGTTAACGTTCTTAAGTTCCTCTACGGTGAGCTTTCTTCCATTGCCCTCTACACAGCGTCTGAATGGCCCGTAGACGGGTTCGAATATCATGACGTGGTCATTATCATCCGTGAGCACGCGGACGGCGTAGGAGATCGCCAGGACGACTCCGGGAAGCTTTATCATCTGATTGCCGGTGATATCCCAGTCAAAACGCTTTTTGTACCAGCTGATCACGGCTTCATCGTAAGATGCGTCTGCATCCGAATAGCCGTATATCCCGTTCCCTGCAACCCTGACAAGTTCTTCGATCACTTCAGGGGGACTTTTAAAGTCCATGTCAGCGACCCACATGGGGATCAGATCGTCTATCCCCTTTATCTTTTTGTACTTGATGTCGTCAGGTGTGTGTCTGTCGGTTATGCTGTCAAAATCATACATGGTACATATCCCCCCCGCTGAACATTATAGCGGTATAGCTTCAGTTTATGCACTGCCTAGAACATCGTTATGACTTTTACATATAACAGAAAACTTTTTGTTTCCCTTATATGCTAAAAACGGTGAAAAACAACATTGAAAGATGAAAAAGACATATAAGGAACTCAGTTTTTGTTCTGTTATATGCAAAAGTTCGTTTCAAAGCATGGAAAACCGGGAAAACAGCATATAAGGGAAGAAAAACCTTTCGTCTTATATGCAAAGCATGATTATAGCCAAGACAATACACCACTTGACACCATCAGACTATCGCGATAGTATGGACTATAACAATAGTCTGGAGGTGCCACATGATGCTGAGAAGTGCGAAAACAGGGCTGGGCAAGGTTCTCTCTGCCGTGTTGGTCATGTCCGTGCTTTTCGCTCTGTGCTCATGCAAAGACAGCCAAAGCCACATTCCCGTTGTCACTTACGAAGACAAGAAGATCTACATCGACGGGGAATATAAAATGGAATCGGAGAAACTTAAAGTCAACCGCATAGATGACCGCGTAGTCAGCCTCACCACCGATAACGGTGTGATCAACATGGATTCACGGGGCTTTAATATCAGTCTCAGCAATGTCATTACCGACAGGTTTTTATATGAGGCCACGATCGGACAGTACGTCAGCTTTGAACTGGCCGTCAAGAACACGGACATCTATTACAAGTTCCTGGATAAGGAATCGATGATGAAAGTCCTGTTTTTTTACGATGAGGCAATTAAACTGCCGTTTTCCCTGACATCGCGGGGCGTCAGCATTCAGTATCACGATGACAGATCCCATCTTACGTTCAATGTCACATACGATTATGACAGCCCCCTCATCAATCCCGATTACCGTCCCGGTGACGGCATTACGTGCTACAGCTGGATGACCGGAAAATTAGGCGAAATGCTGGCAGCTCTGACGCCTGAAGGATATAAGGATTACTGGGTCGAAGACTCACTGCAGATAAATAATTACAACGGCGAAACCTACTACTGGTTCTGCGTTTCATTCAAAAACGAAAACGGTGACAAGACTTACTGTTCCGCCATCGCAAAAGAATACGGCAAGGGAGACCGGAGGATCATACGATACGAAAAGACAGACAGCCCGTTCGTCTGCAGCGATATTAACGTTCTCGAAAAGATGATCGGCTCGTAGTAACAGCTTCCTGAACCCTGCCCCCTAAAAATGCTATAATCTTAAGCAGGATAAGGGAAAGGAGCAGGTACGGACATGGTATTTCGTAAGACAAAAAGGACATTAAAATCAGTACTCCTGCTTTTGATCTGCATGGGCATGCTTCTCGGTTTGAGTGGGTGCGATAAGTTCGGCGAGCGCATCAGTGACAAGACCGTCGAGAAGTTAAAGTCAGAGGGATACAATGCTGAACTCCTGGATGAGAAAACGATCCTCATCAAAGACGGCAACGTGGATTACTATTTCTATCAGACCGGTCCGATATTAAAGGACATGGTTGCATTATGCATAACAGTGCCACCGGCTGAAGGAAGAGATTACGAAGTCAACGTTGTTGTCAACAGAAGATACAAAGACAGGATAGAACTGGAATACTCACACGTCGTCATCGAGCGTAAGGGCGAAACGGACTGGATCTCAGAGGATGAAGAAACGATCGAATTTAAGCACAGATTCTCGGAAGACGACTTATCAAGGACTTTAAGTAACAAATATGAAGTTGAACAATTTCAGGAGTTATGCAAGATAATACCGGCTGAAGAGCTCCAGAAGATCTACGACAAAGGTTTGGAGATAGCGAAGAAATTATAACGGGGTGAGCCATGGGAACAAAGCCGAATCGTTATATGAAACTTCCCGTCTGTCTGGCATGCGCTGTTCACTGACGGCTTCAACGGAGACCCAAAGACGGATCAGGCGGCCTGCTTTTTTTCTTTCCCGTAAAGGAACGGTCTTGCAAGCTTTCTTGCGAAGAAATCCAGGAGCGGACCCATGAAGAATGCCGTGATCACGGTTCCTATTCCGATGACTGCACCGATTCCGGAAACAGAAGCTCCGGAGAGAAAATACAGCACTACTCCAAGAATGACGCAAACAACGTCGGTTATTATCCTCACGTACTTGAACTTACCGATATGCCATGTATTGGCGATTATGAGCGCGACAGCATCGTATGTTGAAACTCCGATATCCGCGGTCATGTAGAAAGATGAAGCAACACAAATGATGAGTATTCCTATGATAAGGCAAACGGCACGGCCGACAAGCCCAAGATCCGGGAAGAACTTTTCGAGCGTTCCCAGCGAAAACTCCGCGATGTAGCCTATCAGGAAAAGGTTGATGAAAGTCGCAAGTCCAATGTAGTGCCTGTCAAAAATCAGGCTGAACAGAAGCATTATCACGTTGACTATTACATAGAGCGTTCCGAAATTGATCGGGATGACGCAGTCCAAACCTGCCATCAGGGACTGGAAAGGATCGACTCCGAACATCGCCCTCTTGAAAAATCCGACTGCGATTCCGCATATGAGCACGCCGAAAATGCTCATCAGTATGCGTTTGACCATATGGTCTTTGTTGAAAAATGACTTTAATTTATCCATGGGGAAATCATAGAACAATTGCCCCAAAGTGGCATTCACAGGCATTGTTTTTATGTCAATAACATTGTCAAATGCAATATCAAAGTTATCAATAAAAATTTAGATGCGTGATATAATACATTAAAACAAGATTTCTTATATACACTAAAATCCTCCAAGAGGGACCGCGCGCAGTTATGAAAGATAAACCTTCAAACGCAAGCAAAAGGAGCAGGCCGGCAATACTGGTCGGTGTGATCGGGGGCCTGATCGTCATTTCGATATTTGTCATAGGCACCATCATCATGGGCGGTTCCGCGCACAGCGATACCGACAAGGCGGCACATTCCGTAAGCAGCTTCTATCTCGACGAGCTCGCCGGAAGGCGTGAGCAGGTAGTAGCCTCCAATCTCCAGAGGGAGATCGAAGACCTTCAGGTTGCGGTAGGACTCATGACAAAGAGCGATCTCTCGGATCAAGATCACCTCAGAGCCTTCCAGGCCAGGATGAAAAAACTCTACAGGCTCGAGAAGTTCGCGTTCGTAGACACCGAGGGCATCATATACACCTCTCTCGGCAACCAGACCAACATCGCCGATTACAAGTTCGACTACAAGACCATCTCGTCTCCTGAGATCTCGATACTTAACCTCGAGAGCGCAGATAAGAAAGTCATCATAGCGATCCCCGTCAAAGACATCGAATTCTGCGGAAAGAAATTCTGCGTCTGTTTCATGGAGATCGACATGAAGGTTATGCTTCAAGGCGTATCGATGTCTTCAAGTGATGCGGATGCGACATTCTGCAACATCTACAGCGATAGCGGAATCGCGCTGAGCAACACGGTCCTTGGCGGTCTGGCAGTTGAGGACAATCTGCTTGAAGCATTGGAACATGCCGAATTTGATCCTGGTTATTCCTATCAGCAGGTCACAGAGGATTTCAGGAATAAAAAGCGCGGATCAGTATCTTTCAAATACAACGGAACAGAAGAAACACTTGTTTATGTTCCCGTTAAAGGCACCGACTGGATGCTAACGTATTTAATTAGAGAAAAGGTCATCTCAGATCAGTTCAGTTCGATCTCAAGCGGGATAATAGCGCGAAGCATCATACAGTCATCGCTCGCGGCACTGGTCCTGATCGTAATGTTTGCATTCATAATCTACCAGATCAGAAAGAATGCATCGCTTGCGATCGCAAAGAAGGCCTCAGAAGCCGCCAACCGCGTCAAGCAGGAAGAGATGGAGCAGAGGCTGAACCTTCAGGAAAAGCTCCTTGAAGAAGAGAAAAAGAGGACCCAGCAGGACAGCATGATCACGGCCATGTCCGCTGACTACAGAAGCGTTTACTATGTCGATCTCGAAAAGGACGAGGGCATCTGCTACAGAGGCGATGCAAGCGATACGGATCAGACACCGGAAGGCAGGACGTTCTGCTACACCGAACGCTTCAAATGGTATGCAGATAATTCCGTAGCAGATGAATACCGTGAAGGCTTCACGAAGTTCATCGATCCCGAGAACATCAGGAAGGGCCTTTCCACCGAACCGATCCTTGCTTACCGTTACCTTGCAAGGCGCGCCGGAAAAGAATACTACGAAATGATCCGCGTAGCGGGCGTAAGGGACATCGACAAGCGCGGCAGCGACAAGGTCAGGGCGATAGGCTTAGGCTTCACCGTAATCGATGCGGAAATGAGACAGAACATGGCCCAGCAGCTGGCACTGAAGGATGCTCTTGATTCTGCCGAGCATGCAAACAAGGCAAAGACTGCATTCCTTTCCAACATGAGCCATGAGATCAGGACTCCGATGAACGCGATAATCGGCCTCGACAATATCGCTCTGAACGACCCTGAAACTCCCGAAAAGACGAAGGATTATCTTACCAAGATCGGAGCTTCCGCAGAGCACCTTCTTGCGCTGATAAACGACATCTTAGACATGTCCAGGATCGAATCGGGCAGGATGATCTTAAAGCAGGAGGAGTTCTCACTCAGTAAGCTCCTTGAATCGATCAACACGATATTCAGCAGCCAGTGCCTTGATAAGGGCCTGGATTACGGATGCCACATCAAAGGCGACATAGACGATTACTACATCGGCGACAACATGAAGCTCAGGCAGGTCCTGATAAACATCTTAGGAAATGCCGTCAAGTTCACGCCTTCAGGCGGAAAGATCGGATTTGTCATCGAAAAGAAAGCGCAGTTCGACGGCAGGACCACCCTTCAGTTCGAGATAAGTGATACCGGTATCGGAATGAGCAAGGAATTCCTCCCTCACATTTACGATACCTTTGCCCAGGAGGATGCGACATCCACCAACAAGTACGGCTCATCCGGCCTCGGTCTCGCGATAACCAAGAACATCGTTGAGATGATGAACGGCAGCATTGAGGTTGAGAGCGTCAAGGGCAAAGGAACAACATTCACAGTAAGCGTCACGCTCAAGGATTCCGAAAAGAAGGAGATCTCCGTCCAGGACGTTAAGGTCGTTCCCGAGAACATGTCCGTCCTCATCATCGATGATGACCCCGTCGCATGCGAGCACGGAAGGCTTGTTTTCGAGAAGATCGGAATTACTGCCGACACGGCACTTTCAGGCGAGGAAGGCCTGGAAAAAGTCACTCTGAAACACGGCAGAAGGACACCCTATAACCTCATCCTGATCGACTGGAAGATGCCGGGGATCGACGGCGTTGAGACCACAAGGCGCATCCGTTCCCTTGTCGGAAAGGAATCGGCGATCATAATCCTGACGGCTTACAAGTGGGATGACATCCTCGATGAGGCAGTTAACGCAGGCGTTGACAGCTTCCTTGCAAAGCCTCTCTTTGCGGCTAACATCATCGAAGAATTCGAGAACGCATTCAGAAGAAAGAACCCCGGGAAGGAAACCAAGACAGAGGTCAAAGACCTGACCGGCAAGAAGATCCTCCTTGCCGAGGACGTTGAGGTCAATGCAGACATCATCAAGATGATCCTTCAGACGCGCGGGATCGAAACGGATCTTGCCGCAAACGGAAAGATAGCCGTTGATAAATTCACCGAAAGTAAACCCGGAGATTATTTCGCGGTCCTCATGGACATGAGGATGCCCGAAATGGACGGACTCACGGCAACAAGGCACATCCGCGCTCTTGACCGTGAAGACGCCAAGAACATACCGATAATCGCTCTGACTGCAAATGCTTTTGATGAGGACGTTCAGAGAAGCCTGCAGTCAGGTCTTAACGCACATCTGACAAAACCGATCAAGCCCGAATTGCTTTTCGAGACTTTGGAATCGTATCTGTGAAAGGCGGTGCCATATGACAAATCCTGCAACCAATCTGTTTGAAGACGGTAAGCGCACAATCCTTGTCGCTGACGATGAGTTCATCAACAGGGAGATCCTGTCCCAGATGCTCAAAGACGATTACGACATCATTACCGCTGAGGACGGCGAACAGGCCTATGAGATCATCAAGACTCACAGCAAGACGATCTCCCTGGTCCTCCTCGATCTGATAATGCCCAAGATTGGCGGCCTCGAGCTCCTGTCTACTATCAAGAACCAGAACGAGTATTCAGGCATTCCGGTGATCGTACTCACCACAGACCAGGAATCAGAGGTCGTAAGCCTCAACACGGGTGCATCAGACTTCATCCCGAAGCCCTATCCGAGGCAGAGCGTCGTTAAGGCCAGGATCCACAGAGCCATAGAGCTTTCCGAGGACCGTCAGATAATCAGTGACACCCAAAACGACATCATCACGGGCCTTTATAACGGCGAATACTTCTACGAATATGCTGAAGCGTTCGACAAGTATCATCCTGAAACGGATATGGACGCGATCGTTTTGGGCATCAACAACTATCAGGTTCTTCTCGAACGCTACGGCAAGGAAAAGTGCATCGAGCTGCTCTCGCTTATCGCCGGTGAACTCAAAAAGCAGTATCCCCAGGATGAGGCCATCCTCTGCCATAAGGAAATGGATCTGTTCTTCATCTACTGCCACCATAGAGAAGACCACGCTGAAAAGCTCCAGAATGTCAGTCATGCTGTCGATCTTGTCTTCAGCGGTGTAAAGCTTAAGATGGGCATCTACAAGCAGATCGACAAGAATCTGGAGCTCAGGAACAGGTTCGTCAGGGCCCGCATGGCATACGACAAACTTCAGGGAAACTACCACGATTACCTGTATTATTTCGATGACGAGATCCTCAAGAAGATCCTGTTCGAAGAGCAGCTGTGTTCTGATTTCAAGACCGCCATCTGCGAAGAGCAGTTCACGGTATTCTTCCAGCCGAAGTTTGACATCACCGGAGATACGCCCGTCATTGCGGGCGCTGAAGCTCTTGTCAGATGGCGCCACCCTTCACTCGACATGATCTCACCCGGTCTGTTTGTCCCGCTTTTTGAGAACAACGGACTGATCTATGAACTTGATGATTATGTATGGCACAAGACGGCCGCGATGATCAAGGAATGGCGCGGAAAGTTCGACAAAAAGATCCCCGTGTCAGTCAACATCTCACGTGCCGAAATGTACGATCCGAACCTTGCAAACAGGCTCCTGAACATCGTTGAGGAGAACGGGATCGAGATATCCGACCTGCATCTCGAGATAACGGAATCAGCTTACGTGAGCGATTCGAGCATGATCATCGACCGCGTCGAGGATCTCAGAAAGAAGGGCTTCTTCATCGAGATGGATGACTTCGGCTCAGGCTACTCCTCACTCAACATGATCGGTGAACTCCCGATAGACGCGCTCAAGCTCGACATGCTCTTCATCAGGAGCGCTTTCAAGAATCACAACATGAAGATGCTCGACATCGTAATCGACATCGCAGACTGCCTCGAGGTCCCTGCAATAGCAGAAGGCGTTGAAACTGAAGAACAGTACTTAAAGCTCAAGGAATCCGGGTGCTCACTTATCCAGGGCTACTATTTCTCAAAGCCTCTGCCGGCTGACGAATTTGCAAGATTCCTTCAGTAAAGGAGATTAAACATGCCTACCATAGAAGAACTTAAGAACTACGGCGCAAACACCGATGAGGCCCTCTCAAGACTCATGGGAAACGAGTCATTCTATCTGATGCTGATCCCGAAGGTGTTTGATGACAAGAACTTCGATCAGCTTTCAGCAAGCATCGCAGAAGGCGACCTCGACAAGGCTTTTGAAGCAGCTCACAGCCTCAAGGGTGTCCTGGGCAACTTAGAACTAACTCCGATCTTAAAGCCCGTCATTGAGATAACCGAACTGCTCCGTCATAAAGAGCAGGCAGACTATGCTCCGCTCGTGGAAGAGATCCTCAAACAGAAAGAGGCTCTGATGAGCCTCTTTACTGACCGCTGATCATCTTAAGGACTTTATTCAGTGTTCCGTCCCAGATCTGTCTGACCTCATAGGAAGACGGGTCCTTACCCTGTTTGGCCAGTGACTCGGCCATTCTGTATTCTTCAACCGTACGGCCGGACCAGATATCAGGTTCAATGCCTTTAATACCATCTTCAGGGTAATCCACGTTAACCGTGGGTACATAGATGAATCCGAAATTGCTTTCGGGAAGGATGCAATTAATAGGATTGCCTCCGATTCCTTCGCCTCCCGTATTAGTGCCGACGATCACCGCATTATCGTATCTCTTGCAGATGGCAGTAACAATGTCCGCTGTCGAGAAGGTGTCTGTCGAAGTCAGAACATATATCTTGTAATTACGTGTTGCCTTTCCCTTTACGCTGGCTTTTTCGTTGAAATAATAGTATCCGTCTTTCTTTGTGATCTTCCAGTCAGACGTAAAAAGAATCCTGTTTATGGCTGAATCATACTGTTTGGTATGCTTATTCAGTTTTCCGACGATCCTCGGAGAAAAATCAACGTCATGGCTGAAAAGGAGCGGAAGAAGTATGTCGTACGCGTAATTTGACGAACCGCCCGGGTTTCTTCTAAGATCTACGATAACCGTTTCCGCATTGACCTCATCGAGGGCATTCTGGAGGTCTCTTACAAGTCTTTGACGTCCTTCCAGTGTGTTGCACTCGATTGATTCCAGATATACCAGTTTTTTTGCTTTATCCGTTGCTATCTTATATGTGGTGGGTACATAATCATCGGCCATCACATCCTGACTGCTCTTATTCTCGGCGGGTTTTGCATCCGCTTCAGGATATGCCTTCGGGCCGTCGAAGAAAGCAATTGTATATCCGGGATCAGCATAAAGTTCAGCAGTTACGGTCGTGCCGTCCGCCATGAGGATCTCTGCAGTGTACTTCACTCCGCTCCTGTCATTGAAAAACAGATAATAACGGTAATAACACTTGTTTATTCCGTCATAGGTGGGCGCGAATCTTTCGAAGAAATCAAAGCACATTTCCTTCGGATCCCGGCCATTAAGCGTTAATATCGTTCCGCCCGCATATTTCTCATTATATTTGTCATATGCAATGTATTTTCCGCCGACATAATTAAATTCCAACGGTTTGTAATCAGCATATTTCTTGACGTCATCACGGAAATATTCCATCCAGGAATAGGTGTAATCCTTCATCTTCTGTGTTCCGTAGATATCGTTCATGGCATAGCCCATGTTGGCGCAGCTGTTCTTATAATCCGGAAGCCACATTAAGTTATGCTCGCCCGGAAGTTCTGCCAGAAAACAGGACATATAGGATAAGAATTCATATTCACTCTTCGTTTCCTCAATGATCTTGCGGTACTTCTTGTAAACGTCGTCATAAGAAATGCCGTAAGCCTGCTCGAAAACTTCCTTTTTGGGATTCTGAAGACAGACGAGATCATACATGTAATCGAGGTCTTTTATCTTCTGCTCCGTCGTCATCCTGACATCAACGGTCTTATATCCTGTGTCAAAACCCTTGTATAACGTTCTGAAAAGGACCTTGCCGAAAAAGATCAGGAACAGTATCACTGCCGCGAGAACAATCAGACCTGCTGTCTGGAATATCCTTTTAACTACCCGCAATGCTTTCGGAAGCGGTTTTTTTGCTTTCTTTGCTCTTACCATAATTACTCCTTACCAGTTTTCCCTGATTTCTTTGAAATCCGTCTTCTTTACCACCTTAACCCCGATGTGGATAAGGAAAAATGCTGAGATCACTATCTGTACAATATACCAGATAAATCCCTTCACATCGGAAGTTGCGTAATTTCCGAGCTGCTCGCTTGAACCGAAGACCGTTACGGGCAGGACCGGGAAAAGATCATAAACTGCATGCACGATCGCCAGGGCAAGAATGTTTCTTGTCTTCCAGTAAAGGAATGTAAGCGCAAGTCCCATCATTCCCGTGCTGATGGTCTTCAGTATGATCGACGGCAGAATCGCGGTATTCGTAAAGTCCTCGAACATTACGTGTACATAACCAAAGATTAAGCTTGAAGCAAGAGCCGCGATGACAAAGACACCCTTGCACTTTCTGAACTGGTATATGATCGCATCATTTAAAACAGCCCTGAACAGCATTTCTTCAAAGAAGCCGACTCCCAGCGCGAAGAATACAGTGGAGATCACTTCCAAAGGCCAATTGGAAACGGCGGTTTTCTGCTGGTAAATATATAATCCCCACAGCAACAGAGCGACCACAAACGAAAAGATAATGAATCCCAAAAGATGCATAATGACATAACCGGACGTCTTCCAGTTGCTCTTCTCAAATGTTTTCTCTTTTGAGATAAGATACAGGAATGCTCCCATGGCAAATACCAGTATGAAACGGAACAATCCTGTTGCAAACATTCCCTCCGTGCTGACCAGATGGATTCCTGCGATGGCAATTACCAATGCCAGGATGCCTGTGACCAGCGGAGTTTTCTTCAGAAAATCCAATAACTCTTTCATAAACCCACCCTGTCTTTTGTTGATGGTCTCATAATATCCATTCGGAAAAACAGAGTGGCGGATCTGTGGTGAATTGACGTTTTCGCGTGGCGAAATGAAAACCTTACTGATCCATCGGGAAAACAACTTCGGATCTGAAAAGGAATCCGTAGGGCTTTTCTTCACAGCTGACATTGAATTCACCGCCGTAGCTCTGCGCGGCATTTTCGATGTTCTGCAGGCCAAAACCGTGGTTCTTGCTGTCCTTCTTGGATGTCACGATCTTTCCGTCTTTGATCTGAGGTGCTTTGATGCAGGGGTTCGTTACGGAGATCATGAAGAAGTTCTCGGTTTTTTTGAACTGAAGTTCAATGACCTTCAGAGAATCATCGAGTTCGGCCAGTTCAGGCTTGGAAACTGCCTCTATGGCATTATCCAGAAGATTTGCGAGGATCTTGCACATGTCCACAGGTGTGATGTTTACGCCTTCTATCCTGCCGGAATACTTCAGATTAATGTTCTTGGAATTCGCAAGGACCTTCTTGTCCGCAATGATCGCATCCGCTATCATGTCGCCCGTATGCGCGCTGACTTCCGTGCCGGAGAGTTTCTCGCCCATCTCCTCGAGGTACTCTCTCATCTTGTCGTACTCGCCCTGTTCGAGAAGGAGCATCAGGACCTGAATGTTGTTCTTCATGTCGTGCCTCATCGCGCGGATCTCGTGATCTGCCTTGGCCGTTGACTCGAAGAACCTTGCCTGAGACGATATCAGCTCCTCGTTGATGCTGTTCATGGACTTTAAACTGTTGCGTTCCCTGAACGATACCCATGAGTAGAAGAACAAAAGGAGCAGTGCAAGCAGGAATATCATCGTGATGACGAGTATCAGGCCCTGCATCCTGTCTGAATAATAGAACTCGAAAACGAACGCAGACAGGATAATGAACACATGCATTATGACCGGTGTAAGGATTACGATCTTGATCGGAACGGGAGTGTTATCCTGCTTGTTCCTTAATCGCCTGATGATATGGAAGAACCCGATGAGCAATACGGACAGGGATAAAGATAATGCCACGAAGATGCCCGTAAGCTCGGGGTGATCTTCCCATCCGAGCGTACGGCTTGTCTGGCTGCGGATAACTACGAAAACGTCTCCTACGGCCGAAGAAGTCAGAACGGAACAGACTGCGATGATCAGCTTTTTCCACCACTTTGTATTGGTGAAGATGATCAGGACCGCGACTTCAATACACTGTAATAAAAGCGTTTCAACCACGCCCAGGTCATCTGCGGGATCGTTTTTCAGAATGTGCGTAACCATATAAGTACAGGTAAAAAGCATTCCGAAAACAAGGATCACGGGGTAGATCACGCGCTTATGCTTTACCTGGTATTTGTAGATGCCGTCGACCAGATAAATGGTGAGAAAACCTTCCAGACCGTAATCGATCGTGATAAGGATGGCAAAGACGACACTTTGGGTAAACGTCATCTGCTGTTCCTCCGGATAAATCCGAGAAGACTCTTTTTGGCTTCTGCGGATGCGCTCCTTGCTACGGGAAGGGTCTCGCCGTTATCAAGTATCGCTTCTGTTGCGG
Source organism: Clostridiales bacterium (assembly GCA_017509205.1). Lineage (GTDB taxonomy): Bacteria > Bacillota > Clostridia > Saccharofermentanales > Saccharofermentanaceae > Saccharofermentans. The sequence continues at coordinate 16,851 of JAFWQF010000022.1, forward strand.
AAAGCTTTTTCACGTGCGCCAGATTCACATAGTATGACCTGTGTATCTTGCAGAAATCCGAAGAGACTCCGTCAACCATGCTGACGGCATCAGTGAACTTCATTCTAAGTTCCACATTGTCGCGCTTGAAACAGAACCTCACCGAATTGTTTGAAGCTTCAACATATATCAGATCAGAGACTGAATTGACTATCTCCTCACCGTCTTTATGCAAAACTATCTTCTCATCTACCTTGAGCTTCTTCTCAAGGTCCTTTAGCGTCTCCCTGAGCTTGACCTCATTTACGGGCTTGCTCAAAAAGCGGAAAGCTTCCACCTCATAGCCGTCCATCGCAAGCTCTGTGTGGCTGGTAAGGAATACTATCGGAACGTCTTTGGTATATTCCCTGATCTTCTTCGCGGCCGTCATGCCGTCAACGTCCTTCATCTCGATGTCAAGGAATATGGCATCGAGCTTGAACCCGTTTTCAAAACTCTTTATCAGCTCACTGCCGTCTGAATACAGATAGCAACTGACATCTTCCGTACCATATACAGAATTGATCAGTTCTGCTACATGCGTCCTGTAAACACTCTCGTCATCAACTATGGCAAGCCTCATAACCCCTCCGGCATGTACATAATCAAAGGAGATGTCCCCGAAGGGCCATCTCCAATATTTTAATAATATAATCCGATTTCGCAAACATCACTTGGTTCAGCCAACGGTCTTTCCGCTGTCGAGCACAACGGTCCTCGTGCCGTAAGTCGCGCACTCCTCGGAGTGTGTTACCTGAAGGATCGTAAGTCCTCTTTCCTGGTTGAGTCTTTTGAACAGTTCCATGATCTCGATGGTGGATTTCTTGTCGAGGTTTCCCGTGGGCTCGTCTGCAAGGATTATCTTGGGATTTCCGATTACCGCCCTTGCGACTGCAACTCTCTGCTGCTGGCCTCCTGACAGTTGGTTGGGCATTGCCTTGCGCTTTTCGGTAAGGCCCGTGATCTCCAATATCTCATCGAGTTCCTTCTTAAGGGAAGACTTGCTCTTTCCGTTCATCGTCTGAGGAAGAAGGATGTTGTCTTCGACAGACAGGTTCATTACGAGGTTATAGAACTGGAAGACGAATCCGATGTTCTTGAGGCGGAGGTCTGAAAGCTCTTTATCCTTAAGAGATCCGATATCTTTACCGCAGAGCGAGATCTTTCCTTCGAAATCGCGATCTAAGCCTCCAATCAGGTACAAAAGAGTTGACTTGCCCGAGCCGGATGCGCCCATGAGAGATACGAACTCTCCTTCCTGGACATACATGCATGCTCCGTTCAACACCTGGTTAAGACTTGTATTCTTGCCGAAAGACTTGCTTACGTTTGTTACTTCGATTACTGTATCCATTTTCATATTCCTCCGATCATCACTCGTACTTGATCTGTTCCGCGATCTTCATCTTCTTCAGGTTCCTTATCGGGAAGAGCACCGTGCCCGTAAACACGATTACCAGGAAGATGAAGAATAGTATCAGCGCTACGGGATTTGCCTCGATCTCCAGGCCCAGTGCATCCGATCCGGAAGCCGCTTTGCCGACAACAATGGTCATCAGGAAACCGATCAGCGTGCCTATCAGTGAAGCAGTAAACGCCGTGATAAGCATTTCGGCTAACAGCACTCCTGAGAGCTTTTTCCTGTTCATCGCGGTGGAAAGCATTACGGCACATTCCTTCTTCCTGCCTTCAAATCCGATCAGCTGGTTGCTTACCATGCCGACAAACGTCATGCCGACCGCAACTGCGACGATTCCGATCAGGACCGCATTCAGCTTTGCATTGGATTCTTTCTGTTCGTCCATGATCTCAGTGTGAGTCATGACATCCGAATATGAGCCGACGGCATATGTCTTTATCATTTTCGCAACGTAATCCGGATCATCACACTTAATAAGGCACAGACCGGGCGTTTCCCTGAAAACTTCTTTGTAGTCTTTTTCTGAGATAAAGATAGTATCTTCCTTGAGGTTTGATTCGGTCTTTATCAGGGATGCGATCTTATACTCTCTTACGATCGGAAGCACGGCTGTCGGATTGTATGTGAACTTAACCGTATCACCAATGCTAAGTCCGTTCTTTGCCGCGAATTTCTCATTTACTATGACGGTTCCGTCTTCGATCTTTTCGGGAAGACCCTCGAAAGCCTTGTAATACTTGAATCCTCCGTCAGGAATCGCGCAGAAATCATAGTTTTCGGCTGAATCGATCTTTCCGTCATTTAACAGCATTCTTTCGCTGATCACATAAACAAGTTCAGTATCCGTTACACTCTTCAGATCCTTGATGAACCTGTAAGACTTTGTCCTTTCAGTACAGTCCACGACAACGTCACAATGATAATCATCACTGGCGAATGAGTTGAGCCCTGACTGAGCGAAGGAGAAGATAAACACGCTCATTGCCGCAGCGGTTACACAGAGCACGCCGGATCCGATGGTGCTCTTGCGTGAAACTGCTTCCATTGCGGCAAGCGACCACTTGGCGCTCTCCTTCTTATCTGCGAGCTTTTTGACCAGTGCCGCAACTCCCTTGAATATCCAGGGGAAAAGGAACGCGACCGCCGTTACGGAGAGCAGAAGGCAGCTGGCTGCCGCAGTGATCTCTTTGCTGAAGAAGGCCGCAACCATTGCTCCGACAGCCAGGACCAGACCCGTTATAAGGCCGCTCTTGCTGAATCTGTAGGCCGTATCCCTGTTATCGAAGATAATGTCTCTGATGGAAGTCTTAAGCGCCTTTAAGATCGCTTTTAACGGGATCAGGCATTCGATCGCCACAGCTCCAAGGATAACTGCTGCAACGGCAATGAGTGATATGTGGGGGATCACTGTCTTAAAGCTTCCCCTGCTGTTTACACCCATGAACATATTCAGGGCCGGAACTCTCAGTATTCCATATAAGATCACTGCAGGAACACTGCCCAATACGGCATAAAGGGCATTCTCCAAAAGCAGTATCCTGCCGGTCCTTGCACTGCTCATTCCAAGACTTCTGAGCGTGCCTACAAACGGCATCCTTTCGCTTACGATCCTGTTGCAGATCGAAGCGGTAACAAAGATTACCAGAAGGAACGTGACCGCAAATACCAGATAGAAAAACTTAAGCATCTGGTTGAGATCTGCAAGTGCTGATTCATCTTCCACCAGATCGATGAATATCGCACTCGGATAGAACTCTTTAAGTTCTTTTACGGCATCCTTTTCCTTTTCTTTGTCGAGAACGTCGACCATTACCAGGCCGGCATCAAGTTTTCCGCATGAAAGGATCTTTGCCGTCTCCTCGTTGACGAAAGCCGAATAATTCTTTATGAAATAATTCTTCTTTTCGTTTTCGGATATTCCGGTAATGGTCAGCTCTATCTCTTTGTTTGCCCTGTCATGGACTATGAGTTTATCGCCGATCTTATAACCGAAATCCTTTGCGAATTTCGCCGTGATGGCCGTTTCATACACTCCGAGCGTAACCGGATGGATAAACTCCATTTTGACGGCATCCTCGACATTCATGCCGTAGATGGTCAGGTTATCAGACGTAACATATCCAAATTCGCCTTCAATGTCTTTATAAAGATGCTCATTATTGGTGTTTATCTTAAGAAAATCACGCTCCGGGAAGTTTTCCGGAAAACCTTTTGCGTCGAATTCCGCGGAATACAGGACGCAGTCCGCCTTTGACAGTCCGAGGGCCGCACCGCCCAGGAGTTCTTTCATGCTCGACACGAAGTCAATGCATACCAATGCGCAGATCGAGCATACGAATATCGAGAACAATACGAGAAACGTTCTAAACGGCTTCCCGAAAATGTTTTTAAGTGAAGTTTTAAGTACCAGATTCATTTCCAATTCCCCTCATCAATACCATCTCGAGATCCTTTTTTCGGGAGCGATGTACATTCCGTCTCCCTCTTTGACGTCATACGCTTCGTAGAAGCTGTTAAGCGCCGAAAGGATCGCATTGACCCTGATCACACTGGGGCTGTGCACATCGTAGGCAAGCTGCCAGATAATGGAAACATCAACGACCTTCCTTCCCCATACGACCGCATAATTCTCAAAGATCTTGATGAGGTCCTCTTTGTTCTTGGCAAGAGAGGTTACGCATTCCATGCCTCCCAGATCGGCATAGTTCTCGCCCAATGTCTGCTTGCCGTCCACATGATGGATCTTGAACACAGTAAAGTTGTTTTCGAAATACGAGACAGCCTTTTCGTTGCGCTCATTCAATACCTTCGTGTCCTCATCTGAGATCCACTTGGGATTGTAGACGCTGTTTTGATCGTAAACGATGTTGTTGCTGTCAAAGGCATGTCCCATCTCGTGCGCTATTACGGATCCCAGACCGCCCAGATTGGTATAGTAATCTGCATTGGCATCAAAGAAAGGTGCATTTGTGATGGCAGCCGTGATCGTGATGTTGTTCATAACCGGTGAATAGCATGCATTCATCGTCTGCATTTTCATGATGATGCGCTTCCGGTCTTTGGGCTGCGACAGACCGTTTATCACTTCGGCAGGCTGAAGGCGCAGATATTTGATCATGATCTCATAGTAATTTCCGCTGATCCCGGCATACTTTGAATTATCGTGCCTCTTAAGATCTGACCCGGTAACATAGACGATGTTTTCGAGCTTCTTGAGAAGTCCGCTTCTGGTAGGCTCTGAAAGCCACTTTGCATTTGTAATGAGCTTTCTGTAGCCTTCCCTTATGTCATCACACATCGAGCGGAGCGCATCATCGGTCTTCTTAGAGTAATAACGTTCGACATAGATGGGATCAGTTTCATCCGCGAACATTTTCTTGATCTCGTTTATTGCCTGCTGCTCCGGGGTATCATAACTGTCCTTCACATATCCTGCGAGTTCCTTGTAATGAGGAGCGATCAGCCTCATGTACATGCCGTAGATATCGTATAATCTCCAAGCCTTCAGGGCATCCAGGTTCTTGTCGGTCAGGATGGAATTAAGACTTTCGAGCTGGCCCTTATCATAGACGCCGAACTTTTCACAATGCTTCTCATCAATGCCGAACGCCTTAAGATACTCAGTCAGGTTAACATTGGTTATGATCTTATCGACCTCATCTTTTGACAAAATGGTCAGTTTGTTCAGATCTTCGGTCTTGTCATAGAGCTCCATGTCGGTAGATCCGTAGATCTTGAGCACAAGGTTTGCCAGCTGTTTTCCGTAACTGCCCGCGGTTTCCACATCGCATCCGCGTGTCTGCATTATGGTGCTGATGTCAGTCACTATCGGATTCAATGCGTTATTCTCATCGCGGATATCACCGAATTCAACACCGCAGATCGTCCTGTAATTTGCAAAGCTCAGTATCTTTTCGTCTGATTCAAAGAGATTAACATCCGCAACAAGATTAAGGATGCCCGTGACGCAGAAATCCTTATAAAGCTTCGCATCCAGCTTCAGCAATTCATCGGCAGTCTTTGCATTCTGGACCTCATCGATGACAGATGCCAGGTCTTGGGGGATCGGTTCTTTGGAAAAATCGTATGAAAGAAATGCAGTGTAAGCCTTTTTGATCAGATCCTCTTCACTGCCCGTCTCATAACCGGAACCTTTAACAACATCCTTGATAACTGTCTCGATCTGTTCATCGATCAGCTTGGTATTAAATGCGCTGCCCGCCGTACCCGAACCGTAATCAAACTTGGCATCCTTGAGCCTCGGCTCGTTGATGTATCTGTAGTAATCGTCCTGAGGACGCGCCTCGGCCTGCTTAGTAGTGGCCGTTGCAGAAGGTTCCACTTCCACAGTCGAACACCCTGTTACAAGTGATAAGGCCATGGTTCCGGTCAGGATCACCCCAATTAACCGTTTCATAAAACATCTCCTTTTGAGCTTTCGTAATTACAACATTAACATAAAAAATAAAAAGACTGACTCCCTGCCTGCATAAGAGTCAGTCCGGAAAACGGAAAAACGGAATTCATACTTTCATCATCATTGATCTGTTAAAGCGCATCCCGGGGTGGATCATGAATTCTCCGTCCTTCTCGGTTTCGTCTGCTTCTTCCTCTGCTTCGGCATCGCCGTCGTATTCAAACATGGTACCGAACTCCCTGATAAGCCGGGAACCGTTTACGTCCCCGATCCTTGTAAGGCTGCCGCCGTTATATGCAAGTGAAGATGTTGCGGGAAACATTGAAATAAAGAGAACTGCTGAGAAAAAGAATGCTGAAAGCTTTAACATATGACAACCTCCGTGATCAATACCATGAACTTCGTTTGATAAGCCCATAATAACCACTCAAGGCCCCCGTAACCGGATCTGTGGTGAATTGCAGTTTACGCGTGGTGAAATGAGATCCTGCAATAAAAAACCGGCCTGTTCTATGTGGAACAGACCGGTTTCTTTTTTCAGATCTTACTTAACTTTAATCTTAAAGGATACTTTCTTCCAGCCGCTTGATTTGACCGTTTCGGAGCCCTGAGCCATGACCTTGATGTATACCCTGTAAGTGCCCTTTTTCAGCTTCTTCTTTACGGTTACCGCCCCGGTCCTGGAATTGACAAGGATCTTCGAATTACCGGAAGTCTTCTTGTATGTCAGAGTACCGGTTCCCTTCTTCGTGAATTTGATGACCTTTGCAACGCTCAGTACCTGGTTCTTTTTCTTTACTTTCTTGTACTTGACCTTGGCAGTCTTGCCTTTAAGCGTCATCGGATTGGAAGCCAGGATCAGATACCGGATCCCCGATTCCTTTAGTGCGTCGCAGCCCGGAAAAGCTCCGCCGCTCTTCTTATAGAGATCTTTTGAGATGGTGAGATCCTTGAGACTTGAACAATTTTCGAAAGCATTGTTCTTGATCTTCTCTACGCTTGCGGGGATCTTTATGCTTACAAGACTCGTGCAGTTCTGGAAAGCTTCAACGTCTATTGTGTTTACGCCGTGTCCGATAGTAACGTCAGTGAGGTTCGTGCATTCCGAAAAGGCCTGAACGTTGATCTCCTGTACACTTCCCGGGATTATCACTTCCTTGAGGCTCGTACATTGTGAAAATGCAGCCCATCCGATGCTTGTAACACTGTCCGGAATGGTAATGCTCTTAAGACTTGTACAGCTCGTGAATGAAGACCAGCCGATTGCCTTTGGTCCTTTTGCGATCGTAACGGTTTCAAGACCGCTGCAGTACATGAAGACAAAACTGTCGATCTCTGTCAGGCTGCCCGGAAGTGAAATGCTCTTAAGACCGGTGCAATACTCGAAAGCAGAAAACTCTATCGTCGTAACACCTTCAGGAATATTGATGCTTTCGAGGTTTCTGCTGTTCGCAAATGCATAATTGCCGATCATCTTTAATCCGTCGGGCAGTGTAACCGTCTTAAGGTTTGAACATGCATTGAACGCAAAGCTTCCGACAGAAGTAACTCCGCTTTCGATGACAACTTCAGTTATCGAATCACGGTAATCCTTCCACGGAGTATTGTACTGGTTATCGTAAGACGGCATGGCACCGGTTCCGCTTACCGTAAGCACGCCGGTCGAATCTTCAAAACTCCAGCCCAGGCTTTTGCCGAAACTGCCGGAATATCCTGAAACGCTCTTGCGCTTTGCTGTCTGGGAAGGAACCGTCTCTTCGGGTTTAGCTTCAGAAGGAACTGTTTTCTCAGGCTTTGTTTCAGAAGTCTCAGACTTCTCTGATTCAGAAGGTTCTGTTTCCTTTGACTCTGATGTTTCAGCCTGCTTAGACTCTTTAGTTTCTTCAGGAACGGTTTCAGATGATGCGGAAGGTTTCTTATCCGCTGGCTTTTCAGTCTCTTTTTCCTTGGACTGCGCCGATTCAACGGTTCCGGTTGTTGTCTCCGGAACGTTTTCGGATTCATCCGCAGATACGAAAGCCGGTATCATGCTGGCGGTAATAGCCATGGATAAGATAACGGCACTTATACGCTTGAACTTCATATAATCCCCCCAAAGTTCATTTTGTCAGCCCGACAATTATACAGCGCGATTCCTGTCAGTTAAACAATAAATAATAAAAAGTGAATTATTTTGGAAGTTTTTTGTAACGAAAACGGATCTTCTCCGTCTAACTTGTGTAAAACTCCGAAAATGACATAGAAAACGGGGGCAGAAAGGTGATCTTTTAAATGGATAAGAGGCAAGCGATAACAAAACCCATAATACAGGCCGCGATAATAATGGCGGTCTTCTACGCGATCGAGACAGCAATGGTCTATCTGAAAGTGTTCCCGGACAATAACACTCTGATGTGCGCTGATATCATGCTCAGGATCATATTCGGAATCGTAGCCCTAGTGCTCCTTAAGAATTGGTCAAAGCGCGGTGAGAGCAAATTTACGGTAAAACAGCTCTTTACCAACAGGATATCCAAGGGGACATGGCTAGCTGTTATCCCCATGATCATATGCATCATCCTGCCCTTCTTTAAGCTCTTCGCTGCCTATGCCTTTACGACAAAAGCAATAGTGGCTTTGAGCATATTGATCCTTCAGCAGTTTGCGACCGGCTGGTTTGAGGAATCAGTACAGAGGGGCCTTCTGATGAACGGCCTCATTAAGCACAATACGGGTACGGTCAGGCAGAGACTGTTTACGATATTCATCACGGGTGCTTTCTTCGGTCTGGGCCACGGACTCAACATTTTATTCGGCGAAAACCCTCTGATCCAGGTGCCTTCCACATTTCTGTGGGGCATGTTCATAGCGGCGGTCTATATGCTCTCGGATAATCTTCTTCTGGTCATGGTGCTCCATGCCTTAAGCGACTCTACATTCAGGATCGTTAAGGGCCTGTTCGGTTTCGTTCAAGATGCCCCCATCTGTCAGGCAGTTAACATCGCAAGGAATGTCATTGAATATGTGGTGCTTCCGGTTACGGCCATTCTGATATGTGTTTTCTTCGACAGACTCAAAAGCCAAGGATCCCGTCGAAAAGTAATCGAATAAAAACGATTGATACATCAATGCCAATGTACATATAATAGGTGTACAGATCAGCAGTTCTTATTGGACAGTCCTTATGCGGGTAAACGGACTTGACCCGTTTGGGAGGCAGACAGATGGAAAAGATGATCAGATCAAGAAAAGGCATGTCACTTGCCGAGCTGTTACTGGTCATTGCGATCGGCGCGATCATAACAGTTGCAGTGGTAGCAGTTCTCGTTAGCTTGTTTCAGGACCTGCCTTGGGAATTCCTGGAATGATAATCAGCCTTAGTTCTGATTAAGAATAAAAGTGCTATAATTCAAACAGAAACAACGGCGTTTCATCTTATTTATAGATGGAACGCTTTATTTTTGCATTTCACCTGCCGATTTCAGCCACTTACCGCGTTTTAGAACACAAGTCGAAATCCCTTTGTTACCATGAGGCCACAAACAAAGACAGGAGGTAACAAAGATGAAACTGATATCAAGATTCATGAAGAGCAGATGGTGGCACCTTTTCGCTGCGTTTTACATGCTGGCAACGGTCGCATACATAATATACATGGCAGTGACTCAGCGCATTCTCATGGCAGGCTTCATGGTATCCACGATCTTCATGCTTGGGATCGAGCTCTGGAATTTTGCGTCACGCCGCCAGATAACTTGATGTAACATTGAAGTATATTTCCGCAGGGAGGCTTTCATAAAGTGAAAGTAAACATAGACATATCAGCTGAATACAAGGAACCATTTGCGGTCATCCACACCGACAAGGTCACCGACGAGATCCAGCGCATGATCGACATATTCAGCAACAGCGAGACGCCGATAACGGCACTTCAGAATGAAGAAGACATCGTGGTGCTGCAGCCGAAAGACATCTACATGGTAAGGGTCGAAAACGGCGACACGGTCATCTACGGTGCTAAGCAGAAATACCGTTCACGCAGAAGGCTTTACGAGCTGGCAGATCAGCTCGGAAAGCAGTTCATGCAGATATCAAAGACCACGCTGATCAATCTGTCTTACATGGACAGCATAGAGCCCGGGTTCAGCGGAACGCTTCTACTGAAGCTTAAGAACGGTGATAAGGATTATGTCTCAAGAAAGTATCTGCCGGAATTCAAAAAGTATCTGGGCTTATAAGGGAGGATTAAGATGAAAAATACAGTTAAGGATCTGATCAGGAGCACAGTGATCAGCATCGGAATGGCACTTGCGATCTTCTGCATCGTCGGAATGATCTTTGATAACTTGAACGGAGGAACGTTCACACTTGCAGACCACCGCTTCACGAAAATGGTAATCGGCAGCGCACTTGTTGGAATAGGATTTGGCGTACCGACGGTGGTCTACAACAGCGACAAGCTACCCATGCCTGTCAAAGTGCTGATCCAAATGGGAATCGGATGCGTAATATATACAGTCGTAGCTTACGCCGTAGGGTGGTTCGGAGCTTCGGCAACCATCGGACAGGGCCTCGTGATAGCCGCCATCCAGCTTGCAGTCGCATTCATAATCTGGTTCTGCTTCATGAGATATTACCGCAGGGAAGCAAAGCAGATGAACGAGAAGATCCAGGCTTTAAAGAAGTAAATAGAAAGGTCACTGAATAAAAAGTGACCTTTTTATGTGTAATCGATAAATCCGCCGACGATCTTTTCTTCAGATCCCTTGTCGTTATCAGCCGGCAGCTCGACCGAAAATAATCTGATACCCTTATTTCCCGGGTTCTTCTTGTCTGCCCTGACCTGGGAAAAAGTAATGCACTTATATGTCTTCCCCGTATCGGTCTCAACGTTTTCATATCTGATGTTTACTGAATAGTATGAGGTCTGGCCGTGATCAATGCGTTCCTCTTCCCCGCCTGAACGTATCCTCTCATAACTTACGATATTGCCGTCAATGCTTGCGAAGAAATCTTCCCACTCTTTTTCAAGATCGTAAGTATCTCTGACATCATCCGTGAACAGATCGATAAGCTTTTCGGTATCCTTGTTCTTAAGGTATTCGAAATACTTCACCGCTTCCTTCCTGGCTTTGTTTGAAGGATTGAACTCACGGCATGAAGTAAATGATAATATAAATAAGACTGATATTAATACAGCTAACGCTTTCTTTGTTCTCATATCCCTGTCCCCAAATTAATGATATCGCCATTATATCATTCAGTTTTGTATCCTTGAGTGCCGTTCGTCCCCTGTTGCCTCCTCTCTTTTGAACAAAACGGAGGAGCTCACGGAGGATTTACAATGGTAATATAAAAAAGTTGAAAAAATTTTCTTAAGACCACCCAATAATCCGGCTGCTCTGTGTGTCTATAGAGTAGATGCGGACATAAGGAGGCAAAAAACATGACCGACAGAGAACTCGCTAAAAAGAATGGCGAAAAGAGAAAGGACATCCCGCCCGTAGCTTACTGGGAAGGTTGATTCAAAGAGTATATAATTAAAAAAGTTATCGTCTTGCTTTACCCAGCATAGGGAGATCAATTATGAAACATTTAAAGATCACATCAATTTTGTTATCAGCAGCAATGTGCGCATCCATGGTGATGTCACCTGTTCCGGTCTTTGCCGACGAGACAGAAAGCACATCTGAAACACAGAAGATTGAAGAGACTGAAAAAGAAGAAACCAAAACAAAAGAGACGGAAAAGAAAGTAACAGAGACAAAAGAAACGCAGGAGACCAAGGCTTCTGAAGAAGCTAAGGAAACCGAAGAATCCACGAAGGAGACTGAAGAGACCGAAACTCAGGAGCCTGTAAAGGAGACGGAACCTGAGCAGACACAAGCTCCTGAAGAGACCGTAAAACCGGAGCCGGAAGCTGAACAGAAAGAAGAATCAGAAGATTCCGAAAAAGAAGAGGCTTTAGAAAAAGAGGCGCCTGAACAGGATGCTGAAGATAAAAAAGAAGCCGTAAATGGTTTTGCTACAAAATGCGGAAAAAACCTGAAGTGGACATTGGATAGTGAAGGAACGCTGATCGTATCCGGTAAAGGGGCAATGTATAATTTTGACGAATGGATAGGTCTTAATTATAGTGACCCTGACGGTTTCTATCCGCCGTGGGCTCAACAAATGGATTCAATAAAGAAGATAGTTATAAAGTCCGGTGTAACTTCGATCGGCAACGCTGCTTTTCACTGGGCTAATGCTGAAAGTGTTTCGCTGCCTGCCGGTTTGGTTTCAATCGGAAAACACGCTTTTGAAGGCACTGATATAACAAGCGTTGTGTTACCCAAAAGCTTAAAATCTATCGGCGATGAAGCTTTTTATTATTGCATTTACCTTACAGATGTTTCCATTCAGTCTGGAGTTACCAGCATAGGTGAATCAGCTTTTAATACTTCTCGCATAAAAACGATCTCTCTTCCCAACAGTGTAACATCAATTGGAAAAAGTGCCTTTGAAGGCTGCGCTGACCTAACAGAATTTAAGTTCTCTGATAAAGTGACTGCTATTAAGTTCAGAACATTTGCAGGCTGTCACAAACTTACAAAGGTTGTATTTCCTGAAAATCTTAAGACGATAGGAGAGCAGGCTTTTTGGGAGTGCTCTTCACTGAATATTACGATCCCAAAGAGTGTAATAAACATCGATGGAAACGCTTTCTACAATTGTACAGGTTTAGAGAAAATAACTATACACGGAGGCATTAAGAAAATTGGTAAATATGCTTTCTACAATTGTACAGGTTTAAAGGAAATAACTATACTTGAGGGCGTTACGCAAATCGGTGAATTCGCTTTTGGCCATTGTGAAAATGTTAAGACCTTAGCGCTTCCGTTTAACACATTGACAATAATTGATAACGGAGCATTTTCGGGGTGTAAAAGCCTTACCGAAGTAAAACTTCCAATAACGCTGCAAAAATCGCTGCAGAATGTTTTCAAGCAGTGCGATAATCTTAAAGATGTATATCTTTCAAAATATATGGAAAATGGAGTATACAATTGCTTTAGTTTTTCTCCGGAACTGCATTATTATGATTATCCCGCATATAAAGATGTACTGGTTGTAGGCGGCCTCAAATATCAGGTGACGTTCCCTGCGATCAACGGAACGGGAACGGTCAAACTTATTGGCGCGGAGTCTGCTTTGACAAAGGTATCAGTACCAAGTGTCATTACTTATAATTCCGTGACCTATAAGGTTACCGTTATCGGAGAAAAAGCATTCTACAAGAATACTTCGATAAGATCACTGGTCATAGGATCAAATGTGACAAGCATTGAAGATCAGGCATTTTTAGGCTGCCCCGGACTTGTATCGGTTACCGGCGGTCTAAGGCTCAGATCGATCGGATCTAAGGTTTTCACTAACTGTTCAAAGCTTAAGACATTCAAGATCACATCTTCGGTGTTATGGAAGATCGGGCCTTATTCTCTCTATGGAGATAAGGCGCTTAAGACCCTCTATTTGAAAAAGACCACCAAGCTGGTCAAGAGCGGTGTCAAGCAGTCACTCAAGGGTTCAAAGGTTAAGACAGTCAAAGTAAAGAAGTCAAAAGTCAAGAAGTATAAGAAATACTTTAAGAAGTCGAATTCAGGTAGAAGCGTCAAGGTTAAGAAGTAAGGATGGATCATGAAGAGGACGGTGATGTGCGCCGGGCGGATAAAACCGTCCGGCTCTTTTAATGTATAATAGCCGTGAAATAAAGATCACATTTGTGGAGCGGATATGCGGGTAAGATTTGAACAGGTTGATTCTCCCGAAAAGGAAGAGGCGCTGATAAGGGCTCAGATTAAGTCTGATGACATTAAGGCTGCCATCGAGATCCTTGAGGGAAACCAGAGAAAGATCCCACTCATCAAAGACGGAAACAACGTGTTTATCGATGTCTCGGCACTCTATTACATCGAGTCTGTAGACAAGAAATCTTTCGTATATACAAAACAGAACTGCTACGAGACAAGGCTCAGGCTTTATGAGCTTGAAGAGACGCTTGGCGCTTATTTCCTTAGGGTTTCAAAGTCCATGATCGTCAACCTCAGGAAGATCAAAGGCGTCAAATCCGACATCAGCGGAAGGATGGAAGCAACGCTGCTCAACGATGAGAAGATCGTCATATCCAGAAGCTACGTAAAAGAAATCAAAAGGAGGCTTGATATATGAGAAGTCTTAAACTCCTTTTCATGCAGGCAAGCTTTATATCAACGGGTATCTTCCTGGGCGTGGGAATCGCCCAGATCATCTACCATCTGATTGGAGATGAGTATATCTCAGAATGGTACTTCATCCCGAGCGTACTGCTGACCGGCATACTGTGCTCTCTGCCTGTGCTCCTGCTTACGGGAGAAAACCATAATCACTACAAGCTCAGGATAGTCGCTCACTTCAGCATTCTGTTCATTGCGGTATCGCTTCTGGGCCTTCTTTTCAAGTGGTATTCAAACTTCATGGGATACGCGATCGTGATGCTTATATTCATCTGCGTCTATGTTTTTGTATGGATCGTCACCGCCTGGATATACAAGGCAGAAGACAAGCAGATAAACACAGCGCTTGATTCCATAAGAGACGAAGAATAAGTCCCTTTTCAGATAAAATCCATCGAAAAAGAGCAACTTGGTAGACCGTTTTTGCAACTTGGTCGCGTTGCTCTTTTCTTTTCTCCCCTTTGAACCGAAAATGTGCGCAGGAACTCAAAACCACATCAAAAGGGAGAAAAAAGATGAACATTATCGAAGTTAAAGATCTTACCAAAAAGTACGGCACTCATCAGGCCGTAGACGGCATCAGCTTTGATGTCAAAGAAGGCGAGCTGTTTGCTTTCCTGGGCGAGAACGGCGCAGGCAAATCAACAACGATCAACATACTCTGCACGATCCTCGAGAAGTCTTCGGGAAGCATTAGGATCTGCTCGCATGAACTCGGCAGAGAAGATGATCAGATCAGAAAGAACATCGGTATCGTTTTCCAGAATTCAGTGCTCGATGACAAGCTCACGGTCAAAGAAAATCTTTATACGAGAGGAAGCTACTACGGTCTTTCCAAAAAGCAGATCGAAGAAAGACTCAGGGACTTCTACGATGTATTTGAACTCGGCGAGATCATGAAGAGTAAATACGGTCAGCTCTCAGGTGGCCAGCGCAGAAGAGTAGACATCGTCAGAGCTCTCTTAAACTGCCCCAGGATCCTTTTTCTTGACGAGCCTACCACCGGACTTGATCCGAGGTCACGAAAGATCGTATGGGACTACATAGACTATCTGAGGCGCGAAAAAGGCTTAACGATATTTCTCACCACACACTACATGGAAGAAACCCGTGACGCAGACCGTGTCGTGATCCTCGACAAAGGCAAGATAATCGCCCGCGGAACGCCTACTGAGCTTAAGAGCAATTACGCTTCATCCAAGCTCTTCTGGTATGCGGAAAAGAGCGAAGAAAACGACTCGGTTGCCGCTTCGATCGATCCGGAATATTGCTATGACGCGGATCACTACAAGATCTTATTCGGCGGTGACATCATCAGCAGGATCAGCAATTACCGCGAAAAGATCAGGGACTTGGAGATCATCAAAGGCAGCATGGATGACGTCTTCCTTAACCTTACCGGAAGAATGATGGAAACTTGAAAGGAGTAATAAAATGCAGGGTTTAATAGGATTAACAAGAAGAAACGTAAAGATATATTTTAAAGACATCTCTTCGGTGCTGTTCTCGCTTCTGACATCGATAATAGTATTCGCACTTTATCTGCTGTTCCTCAAAGGAACATTCATCAGCTCGATCGAGGACACGATGCAGGATCTTAAATCACTCGTAAACAGCGACGACATAGAGATGTTCGTCAACACGATACTGCTGGTTGGAATATTGGGATCTGCAACTATCACTATCCCTTATAACTGCCTGATCACCATCGTAAAGGACCGCGAGAGAAAGGTTGATTACGACATACTCGCAACGCCCGTAAAAAGATGGCAGGTAATTTTAGCCTATCTTGCGGCAGCAGTGATCTGTTCTTTCATCATGACCGCATCCCTTCTGACCATCGGCCTCATCACGCTTAGCATGATGGGCAACCTCCATGTCACGGCTGCAGGAGTGGCAACAGCCTATCTGATCATCTTTATGGGCTGCCTTTCTTCAAGCGCTCTGTTCATGACCGTCGTTCTGTTCTTCAAGACTTCATCTGCTGCGGGCGCGTTTTTCGGAATCTTGTCAGCAGCAGGTTTCGTTATCGGCGCGTACATTCCGATCTCACAGTTTTCTTCTGGCGTACAGACGGCTTGCAACCTCTGCCCTGCCAGCCAGGTCACCGCTCTTCTCAGAAACACTCTTCTGACGGGTATCGCAGATGAGATGAACAAC
This sequence comes from Clostridiales bacterium, assembly GCA_017509205.1. Lineage (GTDB taxonomy): Bacteria > Bacillota > Clostridia > Saccharofermentanales > Saccharofermentanaceae > Saccharofermentans. Next base: position 33,100 of record JAFWQF010000022.1, read on the forward strand.
TCCATCGGCGGCGTTGACGGCGGCGCATTCATCACTTCCATTAAAGAAGCAATGACGTTCAACGCATCGGTATTCGGTCAGTCAATGTCCGTTAATTCAATGGGCATATATGTTCTGGCATTTACAGCCGTAAGCCTTATGGCAACAATATTCTTATACACAAGGGTTTACAAAAAGTAATATAGAACCGTCAAATATCAAGAAAGGGGCACTCC
>JAFWQF010000023.1 GCA_017509205.1 Clostridiales bacterium
TCAGCTTATGCTCTCATTCCTTTTGTGTTTTGGGAGGATAATTCAATGATCAAAACAAGATATACAAAAGGACGAGTAAGACTAAAGGAAGGAGAATATTTAAGAAAAAACGGAACCTTTGAGTACAGATGGACTGAAAACAGGGTCAGACGCTCGGTCTATGCCAGATCACTTGACGAGTTGCGAGACAAAGAGAACGCTGTTTTAAACGGCACAGCTATTGTTTCGAAAAACATCAAATCAGAAAAAGTTCCTGTTGAGCGGTTGTGTGAAGATACGAATACAAGTGTTAATGCTACCGTCAACTCATATTTCGAGATCTGGAAAAACGTTAAGAGCGGGATCAGACAAACAACATTTGATACCTACTTAAAACTCTACAACCGTTATATCGGACCTAACATCGGTACCATATCACTCAAGGAATTAAGTTACAGTAAGGTCGTAATGTTTTACAAAAGCCTCATTGAGAATCGGGGACTGGGAATTTCAATAGTAAGCAATATCAATATAGTCCTTTCCATGATCCTCAATGTTGCTGTCAAAGACGGAGTGCTTCAGACAAATCCCTGCACAGGAGCCATAAAAGAGCTTAACCGCAAATATTCCTGTACCGTAAAAGAAGTCAAGGCTCTGACAGGCGCAGAACAGGCTGCTTTTGAAGAATACTTAAGCAGACCCGGCACTTACCACTACCTCTGCCCTCTTTTTACGGTAATGCTTTACACAGGAATCAGAGTCGGAGAGTTATGTGCCTTAAGATGGGACGACGTCGATTTCGAGAAAAATGTGATCCATATCAACCACACACTGGTATATGACGGCAAATCAAGCTCTGAAATGACACTGAATCCGCCAAAGACAAAGACAAGTGAAAGATGTATTCCCATGAACGCTAAGGTCAGAGAAGCTCTCATTGAGGAGAAAAAGCACCAGGAATCACGCGGGATACGCTGCAAAGTCAGAGTCAGCGGTTACAAGGATTTCGTATTTCTTGACGGCAACGGCGATCTGTATCACCTCAAGAAGCTCAACCACAAGCTGGACAGGATTTCGATAGCGATCGACAAAGAAATCAAGAGCAAAGGCTCTGTAAATGGTCTCACAGGCTTTCCTCATGTACACAACCACATGTTAAGGCATACGTTTGCGACAAGAATGAGAGAAGCCGGAGCCGATATCAAGGCCACAGCCGACATCATGGGACACCATGAAGTAGGAATCACTCTTAACACATATACGGACGCTTCGGAAAATTTCAAAATGAAAGAGATATCCCTGCTCGAAACAGGTGGTGGAAACCTTGCAGGATGAGCTCAGACCTTACCACAAATTTACCACGAATTTACCACAATTGTCGTAAACTCGAGTGAATTTGGGTGAATTTTCGTAAAGTTGTTTCAGAACGGCCACAACCCCAAAGCCCTATAAAATAAGGGCTTTCCGAGGCAAAACAAAAGGGTCTGCCAAACCTGGCAAACCCTCTGTGGTGGGAAGAGGTGGATTCGAACCACCGAAGTCAGTGACGACAGATTTACAGTCTGTTCCCTTTGGCCGCTCGGGAATCTTCCCATATAAGTTGTGGTTTGTGTAGTTGGTGGGCCTTCGGGGACTCGAACCCAGGACCCGCCGGTTATGAGCCGGATGCTCTGACCAACTGAGCTAAAGGCCCACGTTTACACAAGCGGTGCGTTTTTAAGCGCTTGAATAGTATATAAATATTGACCCCGTTAGTCAAGCACATTTTTACGCAAGACTAACGGGGCCAAAAAGCCTTATTTTGCTGTGATGTAACCCTTCTTCGTCAGAAGCTCGGCTGTGAGCATACCGCCGCCTGCGGCTCCTCTGAGTGTATTGTGTGAGAGGCAGCAGAACTTATAGTCGAAGATGATGTCATCTCTTAAGCGGGCAACAGATACGCCCATACCGTTCTCGAACATAGCGTCGAGCTTAGGCTGGGGACGGTTGTCTTCTTCCAGATACTGGATGAAATGCTTCGGAGCTGAAGGCAGACCGAGCTTTACAGCTTCGCTCTCATAGTTGTTCCAAGCGGAGATCATCTCCTCGATGGAAGGCTTGTTCTCGAAAGATACGGAAACAGCAGCCGTATGTCCTTCCTGAACTGCTACACGGTAGCACTGTGCAGAAATGAGAGGCTTCTGGGCAATCTCAATGTGATCACCTGCGAACTTACCCCAGACCTTGAGAGGCTCCTTCTCAGACTTCTCCTCTTCACCGCCGATGAACGGAATTACGTTGCCGACCATTTCAGGCCAGATGTCGAATGTCTTGCCGGCACCGGAGATTGCCTGATATGTGCAGACGTTGATCGCCTTGATGCCGTTCTTGAGGAAAGGTGTGAGCGCGGGAACGTAGCTCTGGATGGAGCAGTTAGGCTTAACTGCGATGAATCCTCTTGTTGTTCCGAGTCTCTTTCTCTGAGCATCGATGAGAGCTGCGTGATCGCTGTTGATCTCAGGGATGATCATGGGAACGTCTTCTGTCCAGCGGTTTGCGGAGTTGTTTGAAACAACGGGGGTCTCAAGCTTTGCAACCTTCTCTTCGAGAGCCTTGATCTCATCCTTCTTCATGTTGACTGCGCAGAATGTGAAATCGACCTGCTTGCAGTACTCTTCAATTTCTTCCGTGCTGTACACGACCATCTTCTTAACGTATTCAGGCATCGGCAGATCGATCTTCCAACGGCCGCTGACAGCTTCCTCATATGTCTTGCCTGCAGAACTCGGAGATGCGCAGAGAGCTACGCACTCAAACCAGGGGTGATTCTCAAGCAATGTGATAAAGCGCTGTCCTACATAACCCGTAGCACCGATAACGCCGACTCTTAACTTCTTTTCCATACTCTTTTTCACTACTTTCATTGTGTATTTTGTCCGTGTATCACGCACAATTGTTTTTGGTACGTGCACAATATTAACACAATGACTTTTTTATAACAAGTACACCAGCAACAAAAAACGCTAATTTCGCTATGCTAAAATATAACAAGATTAACAATCCGGGGGAATCAAACGGGTGCAGACCTTTCCCGTACTTGAACAGTACTGTAATTACATGCTTGCCGCGCTCGGCAGATCCGAGCTCACCGTCAAGGAATATTCCTATGACATAGTCTGCTTCTGCAGGTTCTACAAGCAGGACAAGATGAAGGTGCCCGCCGACATGGAATTCGAGCAGATCGATGTCTCTGATGTTGACGTTAAGATGCTCAACAAGGTCACGACGGACGATATCCTCGCTTTCATAATCTGGCTTTCAAGGACAAGGAAGCAGACAAACTCCTCAAGAGCCAGACACATCGCTTCCCTCAAGAGCTTTTTCAAGTATCTTCACTCCAAGAAAAGACTCATCGACAGCAATCCCGCTTACGACATAGAGACTCCGAAGATCGGCAAGCGCAATCCGAAGTATCTGACGCTCGAACAGAGCCAGAAACTCCTTGAGACCGCCTATGCCTCCCCAAAGGAATCCAATGCGCGCGATTACTGCATGCTTACGCTCTTCCTCAACTGTGGAATGCGTCTTTCGGAACTTCGAGGCATCAATATCAATGACATCAGGGGCACCATTCTCACCGTTATCGGTAAAGGTAATAAAGAACGTACCATCTATCTTAACGATGCGTGCCTCGCTGCTCTGGATGACTGGCTCGCAGAACGCCAGACCTTAAAGATCAGACCTGAAGCCAGTAAAGCTCTCTTCGTGTCAAAGCGCGGTACCCGCATTTCAGACGACATGATACAGATAGTAATAAAGCGACTTCTCGATGAAGCAGGCATTGATACACGCATTTATTCGGTACACAAATTAAGACATACTGCCGCAACGCTCATGTATAAATACGGCCATGTCGACATCAGGAACCTTCAGATGATCCTTGGACATCAGAGCGTCTCCACTACCCAGATATATACCCATGTAGATGAAGAAGCTCTCCAGAGAGCCGTTGACAGCAATCCTCTGGCGAGCTTCGATCCCGAAAAGAATTCAGGTAAATGATCTTATCAGCCGCTGGTGGCA
>JAFWQF010000003.1 GCA_017509205.1 Clostridiales bacterium
CATTCTTGCTCTGAAGCCATGAACCGAAGTTCTGTGCCTCTTCTTGGGCTGATATGTCATCTTTGCCATACAATGTTATCCTCCAGATCTATACTCTTTCTTTTATTCAAGCTGCGCACCCGCTCGTGTCGCGGCAGCGCATAAACCCGCAATATAATTGCATAAAAATAGCCTTACGATTATATTATGCAGTCCCGCCATTTGTCAAGGCAGAAAAAAGGCTGCGGTTATTGCCGCAGCCTTCGTTTTCGTTAATGTCAGTGATCAGTTCTTGAGAGCATATCCTGCACCGGCAACGATGCCGACTACGATGATGACGCACCAGATGATCGCGATGATCGTGGTAACGATACCGATGATAAGTCCGACCTTTGAAAGGATGGCACCGACCTTGGCCTTGCCAGTCGGATAATCGCCGTTGGGACCCTTGAGCTTCTTAGCCATGGAGCAGCCGATGGCACCGCAGATGATCGCACCGAGAGTGACGTCAAATGCAAGCACTACGGAGACGATGCCGAGGATCAGAACTCCGATTCCGCTGTTCGTAGCGGGAGCTGCTGCATATCCGCCGTTGTAAGGCTGTGCGTTTACGGGAGCCGGTGCATACGGATTGTGTGAAGCACGGTCAGGCTCACTGTAAGGATTGGATGATGTATTGCTGTAGCTTGCAGGTCCGACCTGTGCGGGAACTGCTGCAACGGGTGCAACAGCTGCAACTGCAGCGGGTTCCTCATATGAGGGAGCGGGCTGATATGCAGGCTGTACCGGAACAGGTTCAGCTTCTGCAAACTCGGGATCTGCGGGAACGCTTGCATAATCCTCCATGGGCTCAGAACCTGCGGGCTGACACTTGATGACCTGTACAGGCTCTGAATCAGGCGTAACAGCAGCAACGGCTGCAGCTGCGGCTACGGGAACAACGGGTGCAGCTTCAACGGGGGCTGCGGGTGCAACAGGAGCAACAGGCTCAGCAGCCTTTTCCTCAGCGGGTGCGATCGCAGCCGGTGTCTCGGCAGCGGGAGCAACTGCTGCAGGTACTTCAGCTACGGGCTCTGCAGGAGCAACTGCTGCAGGTGCGGGTGCACCGACAGTGTTCTCAGCGCCCTCAGGCTTTGTGGATCCGCAGTTGATGCAGAAATTGCCGTCGTTATCCTGTCCGCATGAACACTTCCAAATATTTGCCATTTCTTAAATCCTCCCTTATTTAGAATTTAGAATTCGATTGAATTATAAAAAACAAGCAATATGCGTGTCAAGAAATCATGAGGGCATTACAGCCGTCATCGTGAGCTTGTTTTCGTCCTGGGGATTGGCCGTGATCTTGCCTTTGTGGGCTTCGACTATGCTCTTTGCGATCGAAAGGCCGATTCCGTAACCGCCTGTATCGGAATTGCGCGATGCATCCGTGCGGTAGAACCTATCGAACATGTGCTTTGTGTTCTCCTTGGTCACCGGCGTCTTTGTGCTGTTGGTGACGCTCAGGCCTATGTATCTGCCGGTCTTCTTGAGTTTAATGGCAATCGTGCCGCCGTCGGGAGAATACTTGATCGCGTTGTCGAGAAAGATGTCGACCAGCTGCCTTATTGCTTTCTGGTCACCGTTCATCGAAAGATTCTCCTCGATCTTAATGTCGATGGTCTTCCTTGCCGCCTGCGCGGGTCCCTTGAAGGACTCTGCTTCCTGGGCGATCACGTCAGATATCGGGAAGTCAACGAACGTAAATGCGTCCTTTGTTCCCTCCTCGGTCTTTGCGAGATAGATGAGGTTGCTTGTAAGCTCGGTAAGTCTTGATGTCTGTTTTCTGATGTCTTCAAGCCACTCGTTGGATGTTCCTGCTTCAGGATCACAATCGAGTTCCATCTCAAGAACATCTGCGTCCGCGTTTATGATCGCGAGCGGTGTCTTGAGCTCATGGCCGGCATCGGTGATGAACTGCTTCTGCTTTTCATAAGCCTCCGCAGCCGGACGTATTACGGCTTTCGAAAACAGCGTGATGAGAATGTATACGAGCAGCAGACAGATGAGCGAGATACCGACACTTGTTATAAGGAAGGTCCTTGCGTTTGAAAGGCTCCTGCCGCAGTCGTAGAAGATTATGAGTATGGTATCATTCTTCGGGCTGATGGTCTTTCTGTATCTGTAATCGCCCTTGAATCCGACTACGCTTCCGGAGGCATATATCTCCTTGGCCATCATGGCGGCATCTTCACTGTCGACCGCCGATATCCTGTCAGTGCGCGTGTTCGTTACCGTTCCGTCGATCGAAAGCATGACGCTGAAAAACCTTGATTCATATCTGAGTTCAGGTGAATTCTCGTCATTCTCACCGGTAACCGAACGGGTTATCCTGCGGATGAAATCCTCTTCGTTCCTGGAAGGGCGCCTTGTCCTGTTTACGTTATCTTGACCTGTCCTGCCGATACCGGGGAACCTTCCTCCGCCGTCAGTCAGCATCGCAAGGATCCTGTCGGCACTGTTTACCACGCTCCTGTAGTTCATGATGTTGATGACGCCGATCAGCATGACCATAACGATGGTTATGGCGAGCATTGAGACAAGTATGAACTTGAGACGGAGCTTCTTTATCACTCTTTTGCCTCCAGCGAGTAACCCGCGTTTCTCGTGGCCTTGATCTGAACGTCAGCATCCATTGCAGCCAGCTTCTTTCTAAGGAACGAGATGTATGTCCAGACAACGCTGATGTCAGCCTCAGAATCAATTCCCCAGATCTTGTCCATGAAACGCTCGGTAGAGATGAGCATTCCCGGAGTCGTCATAAGGAGTTCTATCATCTGGAATTCCTTGCCTGCGAGCCTGTATTTTCCCGAAGGCGTGTAAAGCTCGAAGCTTCCGCGGTCGAGCGTAAGGTTTCCGAATCTTAAAGTGTTGTCAGCTGCGACTGCGGGTCCTCTGGTAAGAGCCCTGAGTCTTGCGAGAAGCTCCCTGCTCGAAAACGGCTTTGTCAGGTAGTCGTTTGCGCCCGCATCAAGGCCTTCGACCTTGTCATCTATCTCGGACTTCGCGGTCAGCATGATGACAGGGACCGTGCAGCCCTTTTTCCTTATTTCCTTGAGAGCATCTATGCCGTTCATCTTCGGCATCATGATGTCCATTATTACTACGTCATAATCGCCGGAACGGACATAAGACACCGCTTCCTCACCGTCATAAACAGCATCGACGGAATAGTTGTTCTTCGTAAGGATTGCTTGAAGCGCTTTGGACATTGATTTCTCGTCTTCTGCCAGAAGTATCCTCATTGTATTTGCTCCTTAATGCTTTTCTGATATTTTAACCCGTCTGTTCGGCGTGATAAATCCCGCCTCAGCCGACACTATAATATTTGCACACAAACCTGAAATATAGTTTAAAGACATTAATTAGCGGGTGAATCAGCCGGCATTTCCGCGTTCTTTGCGATCCTGAATATGTTTGGAAGTTCTTTCTGTCCGAATAGCTCTTTTGCCGGACGCATTCCGTTCCAGTTTTCGAAAAACAATTTCACGAGCATCTTAACTTTCTCAGAAGAATCCGCACTCATCA
>JAFWQF010000024.1 GCA_017509205.1 Clostridiales bacterium
ATATATGTAAATTGATTGTCACATCGATGCAAGGTATGACACATTTCCACTCGCTATAATCTAATCACATCAGGCAGGGAGGAGGAGCTGTTCGGAACATGTCGCTTGGCAGGGTAAGACAACCTATACGCAAGGCTGAATACGGCACGACAGAGCAGGACGTAGAGAAGCGCAGAGCTAAGATCTACATTATCTGTGCACTGATCCTCCTGGTATGCGGCGTCCTCGATGTCCTCTTCATAGTAGGAATCCTGGGCCTCTGACGGCGAATAACAGTAAAAATCACAGCGGGCGTCCGGAAAGGGCGCCTGTTTTGCTTTCAAATTGCAAAAACAGTCCTGCTAATATATACTTACTCCCGAAATATTTATTATTTAGGAGTACCCCAAATGAAAGTTTCAGAAATGTTCATGGCAACCCAGCGTGAGATCCCGGCAGATGCCGAGATACCTTCGCATCAGCTGATGCTCAGAGCGGGACTTATCCGCAAGGCAGCATCGGGAATATATTCGTTCATGCCTCTCGGATACCGTGCCTACAGAAAGGTTGAGGCCGTCATCCGCGAAGAGATGGACAGAGCAGGCGCCCAGGAGCTCATAATGCCTGCGCTTCTGCCGGCTGAAGCTTACCAGGGTTCCGGAAGATGGGAAAAGTTCGGTCCCGAGATGTTCAGACTTACAGACAGAGGCGGAAGAAGCTTCTGCCTCGGCCCGACGCACGAGGAGCCTTTCACGGAGGCAGTAAGGGATACGATCAGATCCTACAAGCAGCTTCCTGTTACTCTTTATCAGATCCAGCACAAGTACAGAGACGAGAAGCGCCCTAGATTCGGTGTCATCAGAGCAAGAGAGTTCGTCATGAAGGACGCTTATTCCTTTGACGTTGACGAGGCAGGTCTCGATGTCTCTTACCAGAAGATGTATGTTGCATATAGAAAGATCTTCGACAGGTTCGGTCTTGATTACACGATCGTTGACGCTGATTCAGGCGCAATGGGCGGTTCAGGCTCACAGGAGTTCATGGTAAAGAGCGAAGTCGGTGAAGACGCTATCTGCTTCTGCGATGAGTGCGGATACGCAGCAAACGAGGAGAAGGCAGGCTGGACAAGGGGCGAAGCTGATACAGCTGATATGCTCGAAGTCGAGAAGATCCATACTCCTGACGTTAAGACCATCGAAGAGCTCTGCGGTTATCTGAACTGCGGACCTGACGCTTTTGTTAAGACCATCCTTTACAACATTGACGGCAAGTTCGTTGCAGCAATGTGCAGAGGCGACCGTGATATCAACGAGACAAAGCTCGGAAACATCTACGATGCAACTGAGATGGAGCTCGCAGCATTTGCAGACGTTGAGATGATCACAGGCGCTAAGGTCGGTTTTGCAGGCCCTGTAGGACTCAAGCAGAAGGTTGACATCGTTGTTGACCCTGAAGTTGCAGGCATGAGGAACTTCGTAGTCGGCGCATGCGAGACAGACTATCACTTCAAGAACGTCAATATCGGCAGGGATTTCGAGGCTGACAAGGTTGTCGACATCACCAACGCAAAAGAGGGCGACATCTGCCCCAAGTGCGGCAAGGGCAAGCTCGGAATGGCAAGAGGCGTTGAGGTTGGACACATCTTCAAGCTCGGAACCAAGTATTCCAAGGCTCTTGACTGCATCTACCTCGACAAGGACGGCAAGGAGCACAACATGGTAATGGGTTGCTACGGCATCGGCGTTTCCAGAGTCCTCGCTGCCATCATCGAGCAGTTCCACGATGACGACGGAATCATCTGGCCTTCGATCATTGCACCTTACAAGGTCATGGTCATTCCTACAAAGACAAATGACGAGGCTATCATGGGCCTTGCAGAGAAGATCTACGCTGATCTCGAGGCAAAGGGTGTTGACGTTCTCATCGATGACAGAAACGAGAGACCCGGCGTTAAGTTCAAGGACTGCGACCTCATCGGCATCCCGCTCCGCATCACTGTCGGCAGAAGGGCTGCTGAAGGCATTGTCGAAGTCAAGGCAAGAGCAGGCGCTGATGCGTCTGAGATGACTGCCGAAGAGGCTGTCGCTGAGGCACTCAAGATCTGATGTCAAAGTTTTTCCTGCGTGTATGCGCGGCCCTCATGACCGCTGTTATTACAGTGAGCTTAACGGGTCCGTGCCCGCTGGTTTTGGCTGACAAAAAGAAATTCAAACCTGAAAGCGCATCGTTTACGTCTTATGAACTTGTCACTTATGAGGGCGAGCCCATAAGAGTCGGCGTTGAGGGCACGAGTTTCATCGTAAACACGGATGCATCCAACATTTTCGAACTGGTGCTCTGCAAGGCTGACGACAGCAATGTCGTAAGGCGTTTCAGAAGAGAGTCCGGCAAGTTCGCAGTCGATCTAGACGGCTACATGAAAAAGAATGTCCTGTACTTTGTTGCGATCAGCTATCAGCTCGGTTCCACTGTATTCACGCAGGATGACAACTACATCTTCATGGGAGATGACGGAAACGTACATTTCTACAAGTCTCCGACTTACGATTTCAATGTCGAAAGATGCACTGAATTAAGGGACGACAAGGTCTCTTTGCAGGAATGCCTCATGCCGCAGAACGACATCGAGTGCGATGATCCGATCATAATCGAGTATTCAAAGACGATATGCGACGATGCCGAGAGCGACTGGGAGAAGGTATATCAGATCTATACCTACATTACGGGCGCCATGGCATACGATAATTCCCAGACCGACAAGAACAACAAGATGGTCTATCAGGACGGCTCCATCTGCCTTCTGCGCCGCGGCATTGCTGTGTGTGAAGGCTTCGGAAACGTTTTCACGGCTCTTTGCAGGGCGCAGGGAATACCTGCCACCGTTGAGTTCGGCGTGGGCCTTGCAAGCTATGACGAGATGATGGCCGACAACCTTCCCGAGGATGAGACTCCGGATCATGCATGGGCTGCCGTTTATGTAGGCGGCAAATGGCGCTTTGTCGACCCTTCCTACGATTCGGGAAATGCTTATGAAGGCAAGTCATGGGACAACGGCAAGATAGTCGAGGGTACGCCTTCATATAATTACTATCTGCTTCCTTTGGAATCTTTCTCGTATGTCCACAAGATCTGCGATGCTGACACCGTTCATGGCTATGAAAGGTCCGGCAAGTGCGGAGATAATGCGACTTTCACGATCACCCGCGACGGAACGCTCACGATCTCGGGAAGCGGCACGATTCAGCTGCCTTACGGCGTCAACGGCTTTTCGAAGATAGTTTTCGCGCCTGACTCAATGATCACATGCATCGGAAAGAAGTGCTTTTTCGACTGCGACCTCATTACGCAGGTCATAATCCCGGATACTGTCACGGAGATAGGGCAGGAGGCCTTTAACAGCTGTGAGGACCTTGAATACGTTTATCTGCCTGAGGGCCTGCAGAAGATAGGCCAGGAGGCCTTTGACGTGTGCGATGAGCTTGCGTACGTAAGGATTCCTAATTCGCTCAAGCGTCTCGGAAACTGGGCGTTCGATGACTGCCCGCGCCTTTACATCAGCCTTCCTTCAAAATGGAAGGGTTACGATGCAAAGTACGAGACAAAACCGATGCACTCTGAATACAGGTAAAAGCCTTATTATTCAGGCGTGTCCGACTTTCCGTTCATCCAGCTCTGATGGTAGTTCTTACGTCTGTATTCTTCAGGCGTCATGCCGGTGGTCTTCTTGAAGACCTGGATGAAGTGGGACTGTGAAGAGAAACCCAGGTAATTCGCAACAGTCAGGGAAGACTCGTCCAGGTGGCGGAGCATGTTGCACGCGACGTTGATCTTCTGGTCTCTGATGTAACGTGAAAGCGTGATGCCCATTTCCTGCTTGAAAAGCTTGGACAGATAGCTCGAATTGAGAGACAGAGAATCTGCGATGGATTCGACGGTCAGGTTGTCCTGGATGTGCGAACGGATGTAGTCGATCGCTATTACGATGTGGCGTGAAACGACCTTGCTCTTTGTGAGATCGTTCATCTTGCGGCAGTAGTGGCGCAGAAGGTCCATCTGAAGCTGTCTGACTTCCTCACCCGTGGACGCGTTGTCGATGAGTTCGATGTAGATGTCGCTTAAAGTGTAGGCAACCGAGATCTCCATGCCCTGCTCGATGCAGAAGCGGCTGACGAGCGCAACGAGTATTACCGCGTGATATTTGCGGTCCTGCACGGCGTCATTGCTGAGCCTGCCCAGTACCTGGCCTGCGCCGAAGTTCTTGAGACGCTCTTCAAGCGCCCTTGAGTTGCCTGAGGATACTAATTCGTAAAAGTTGATCTCACGGCTGTAAGCCTCGAGACGTCCTTCTGCGTTGCCCTCATCCATAAGCCTTCTGGCTAGTTCTTTTTCGATGTTTATCATATTATTCCCGTCTCCGCGCTGGCCGCGGAATTATGTCAAAAATCCGACATTTCTAATCAAATATTATATTTTTTACACTAACATGTAAAGTTATGGTTATGATGTCGAAAAACGGCATCCAGCTTATTGAGTTATTCCTCGAAAAGATATAGAATTTTTCCTAGAAAGAGGGGAAGCTAACCGAATGACAGATGAACTCAAGGACATCATATATTCTGATCTGTTCCGGTATACCGGAAATGCCAGACGCTATAAGAATATTTATGCCTGCTACCTCCAGGAGAGGCGTTCTTCCCCTGAGTTCAGTTATATCAGCGTTATGCGCCGCACCCGTTACTATTATGACCAGATCCAGAGGTTTGACGGGATCCGCAGGAAGATAGCGCAGGTCAAGTTCGCAGTCAACAATTACAGGCTCGACAGACTGAGCCGTAAATATCATTTCCAGATCCCTTATGACACCAACATCGGCAAGGGTTTCTATCTTGCCCATTTCGGCCGTGTCATCATTCATCCGAAGAGCGTTATCGGCCATAACGTCAACGTTTCCACGGGTGTTGTCATCGGAACGCAGTTCAGAGGTAAGAGAAAGGGATCTCCTCACATCGGCAATTACGTCTGGATCGGCGCAAATGCAGTCATAGTCGGCAATATCAATATCGGTAACAACGTCCTCATAGCACCCGGTGCGTATGTCAACTTTGACGTACCCGACGGTTCTATCGTAATCGGCAATCCGGGTCTCATCAGACGTTCACCCGGCGCTACGCTCAATTACATCAACAATACGATACTGTTCGACGAGTACAACGTTCGTTCGGATGGTGTCAAGCAATGGTGATCGGTCCGGTTTTCTTCACGAACAACAGAAAGAAACTGCTGGATAAGCTGCCCGACAATACGGCGGCTTTCATTTTTTCGGGCGAAGAAAAGAAGATGGACTCTGACAGTTGCTACAGATTCCTGCCTGACCGCAATTTCTTCTACCTGACGGGTCTTGAAAAGCCCGGTTTCATGCTCATTCTCATAAAGAAGGAAGGCGCTCTTTCGGAATCGCTCTTCGCACCGGTTCACGACAGCATGAAGGAACGCTGGACCGGCAAGAGAATGGACTTTTCGAAGATATCAGAGATTTCCGGGATAGCCGAAACCTGCATCCGCGACAGGGACACCTTTGCAGATGAGGTCTTTAAGCTTGCAGCCGACAATTCGCTGCGTTTTGCGGTCGACGGAAGCTCGGTCATGGAAGCACCCCGTTCGTTTGCCGAAAGATGCCGCAAGCAGAGTAAAGAGCACATGGACATTTCGAATATCCTTACCGGCATGAGACTTGTGAAGTCAGATGAGGAGATCGATTCGATAGTAGAGGCAGCACGCGTTACCGAAGAAGCTCTCGCCGAGATGAAAAAGCTCATAAAGCCGGGCGTTTCAGAATACGAACTCTACACAAAGCTTGAATACGAGATGGCTAAGCGCAGCAGCATGCTCTATGCTTTCGAGACGATAGTCTCATGCGGAACCAACTCTTTTTATCTGCATCACAGCGATCCCGAGCGTGACGGTGACGGCATTGCCAAGGAAGGATCCTTCATTCAGGTCGACGTAGGCGCGAGAGTCAACGGATACTGCGCGGACATTTCCCGTGTGTATTTCGTGGGACGCCCTGATTCAGATGATGACAGGCGCGTAAAGCTCCTGGGACTCATCAGGGAACTGCGGAAGGCCGCATTCGCTTTCATAGCTCCCGGAAAGACTTTTGCGGAGCTTAATTCACAAATGTATGACATCGCAGGCAAATGGCTTGCGGAGCAGGGTTTAATCAATGATAATTTCAGCAAGGACGATGTTACTTCCTATTATTGGCACAACACTTCGCATTTCCTTGGGCTTGACGTTCATGACGTCGGCCCGCGCGACAGCGTTTTTGCCTGCGGAAACTGCCTTGCCGTGGAGCCCGGAGTGTACATTCCCGAATGGGGAGTCGGTTTCAGGATAGAAGACGACGTCGTTCTGACTACGGACGGCTGCCGGCTTTTGAGTTCCGGAGCTGACGACCTGGAGGGAATTATTGCAGAATGATCCTGCATCTGTATATCTGGCGATAAATTCGGGAGGACTTGTCGTCTTACTGGCCGTGCTGGTATTGGTCCTGGCGGCCGCTGGTGCATTTGCGTATTTTCTCGTCCACTGTGAACGTCTTTTCAAGCGCATATATACTCGTCCCAAGCCCCTGCCTCAGATTGACAGGGCACCTACCAAGATCGACAGGACTACGATAACCGGAAGAGGACGCAACTGGTTCTATTCGTTCAGAAGGGAATGGATAAACGTAAGGACCGGTTCGTTCGACGGAACCAAGCTTTCGGCATATTACAGGCCTTCCACGGAGCCCGGGTGTCCCAACATCGTCATAATGATCCACGGTTATGACGAGGAGCCCACACAGTGCGCAGCGTACGCAAAGCTCATGATGACAAAGATCAAGTGCCACGTTCTCATCACCCACATGAGAGGCCACGGTATGAGCGGCGGAAAGAGCTTTACATGGGGTCTTCGCGAGAGCGTCGATCTCGACTGCTGGTTCGAGTATGCGAAAAGAAGAGTAGGCCCTCACTGCAGGATCTATCTTTTCGGACGCGGTGTCGGTGCGACCGCTGCTCTTCTTGCGGCACAGCAGAAAGGCTTCTGTCCGGAGGTCTGCGGCATCATCGCGGATTCACCGATCGATACTCTGCCGTCTTACCTCAGAAACGTTCTTGACCGCGATAAGTTCATCAGCACCGAGGCCGCGCTGTACAGGCTCAGGATGCTTACAAAGGCAAGGTTCGGCTTTGACATGAACGTCTGTGACTGCGCGGTTCACGCCGGCAGGATCAGAGTGCCGGTACTTCTTTTCGAGGGCGGAGAGGACGATGAAACACTGCCGCGCGGAGTCAGTGACATCTACGATAATCTGCGCTGCCGCAAGCGCATGGTCGTAGTTAATGACGCAAGACATCTTCAGTGCTATGAGAACGCGCAGGCTCTTTACGAACGCGAGGTCCAGAAATTCATAGAATCGTGCATTTTAAGGCTTGCGAAAATGGGGCGCTTGTAGTATATTTCTTCCGAAATCGGAAAAACGGGGAGCTTGCACGCTTAAAACCGTGACGCAGCAGGCTGAGAGGGCAGTGATTGCCGACCCGCAGAACCTGACGGATAATGCCGGCGTAGGGAACGTATCTTTTAGCATGGATTTCCTCCTTTGGGATTTGACGCAGGTCGGTTTCCAAACGGAGGTGTTTTTATGTCAGCAAAAACTTCGAACAAGGAAAAGATCCTTTCAATTGCAGTAGGCGGCGTTTGCCTTGCCCTCGCATTTGTCTTATCGAAAATCACCATTTTTGAGATGCCCATGGGCGGTTCGGTCACACCCGGTTCAACATTGCCGATCATCGTATGCGGCATGGCTTTCGGACCTGTCTGGGGCTTTATCGTAGCAATCGTTTACAGCATCCTGCAGCTCATCGACGGACTCAAGTATTTCGTCAGCCCGTTCCAGATGTTCCTTGATTACATCATCGGTTACGCTGCACTCGGCATTGCAGGTTTTGCATGCCTCAAGGCTGATGAGCGAATCAAGATCAAGAATCCGCTTTTCCGTTTCCGCAAAGCAGGGATCGTAAAGGCTGTTCTGTTCACCATCATTGCATATGCCGTAAGATTCGCAGCTTCTGTTGCATCCGGTGTCATCTTCTATGCCGCTTATGCAGCTGATGCAGGATATGACAATGCACTTGTTTACTCCATGGCTTACAACGGAAGCTTCCTTGCAGCTGACCTCGGTATCTGCATCGCGGCTCTCATCATTCTTTACTTTGTAATTCCTTCTAAAAAGTCTGCAGAGTAAGCCTCTTAAAGATCACTTGCTTGGACTTGAAAAAGCCTGCCTTCCTTGAGTTTGCGGAGGGCAGGTTTTTATTTGCCGTTCTTTTGCCTGAAAGATTAACCGTAATTTAATACAATTCATGCACCCTCTTGGTATAATGATTAAAAGGTCAAAACCTTTTGCATTCTTCAAAACGGAAGGGAGTGATTCTATGAAGATCACAACACAGGGCAACGGAATCAAGATCGGACCCAGGCTCGAGGACAAGATCGCCTCAAAGATGTCCAAGTTCGACAAGTATTTCGGTGACGAGGGAACCCTTAATGTACGCATCAGACCTGAGGGCGCAAAGATGGTAATCGAGATCACCATGAAGCTTGACGGAAAGATCTACAGAGCCGAGGCACGCGATGAAGACATTCTGACTGGTGTAGACAAGACAGTAGACAAGCTCGAATCCCAGATCAGAAGGCAGAAGACGAAGTTCCTTAAGAAGAAGAAGGATTATCCCGGAATCGTCAGCTACCTCGAAGATGACGGCGGCGCTGACTTCGATTTCGAAGATGAGCAGGACGAGAAGATCACAAAGCGCAAGCAGTTTGCTCTCCGTCCCATGACGACCGAAGATGCGATCCTTCAGCTTGAAATGCTCGGACACGACTTCTATGTCTATCTCGACAGTGACACCAACTCGGTTTGCATCATTTACAAGAGAAACGACGGCGGCTACGGATTGCTCGAGCCGGAGTACTGATATATTGAACTTAAACTTTGGGGCTGCTCCGGCAGCCCCTTTTTTATTGCCCGAAAACGCTCTGCTCTATGTCTCCCTTACTTATTATTTGTTATAATGCGTATGATTATTTAAAGAGGGCAGTTATGACACTTAAAGATTTGACACCCGGCATGTCGGCCGTTATTGAAAAAGTCGGAGGGGAAGGCGCTTTAAGGCAGCATTTCCTTGATATGGGCGTTATCCCGGGTGAAGAGATAACTCTCATCAAATTCGCTCCGATGGGTGACCCGATGGAACTCATGATCCACGGGTACGAGCTGACATTAAGGCTCGCGGATGCCGAGCAGATCGACATTTCCAATGTACATAAGAAAGAGCCGAAAGCGCCCGTACCTCAGGAAAAGAAAGAAACAAAACCCAAGGAACATCAGCACCCGAGGATCGGTGAGGTCTACACGGGACACGATTACGATGAAGAGCATTCCGCGGGACCCGTAAATACCGGAAAACTTGTTTTCGCATTGGTCGGAAACCAGAACTGCGGAAAGACGACTCTGTTTAATCAGCTGACCGGTGCAAACCAGCACGTAGGAAACTTCCCGGGCGTTACGGTTGACAGAAAGAGCGGTGCGATCAGGAATCACGCAAACACCGAAGTCGTTGATCTTCCGGGCATATATTCTCTGTCTCCATATACAAGCGAGGAGATCGTTTCAAGACAGTTTATTCTTGAGGAGAAACCTACAGCGATAATCAACATAATCGATGCGACGAACATCGAGCGCAACCTTTATCTGACGCTGCAGCTCATGGGACTTGGCATCCCGATGGTGCTTGCCGTCAACATGATGGACGAGCTCCGAGGCAACGGCGGTTCTGTCAGGATCAACGAAATGGAGGAACTCCTCCAGATCCCAGTCGTTCCTATTTCTGCTGCGAAGAATGAAGGTATCGATGAACTTGTTCACCACGCGATCCACGTCGCTGCTTACAACGAGAAGCCCGGAAGGGTGGATTTCTGCGACAGCACAGCGAGCGGAGGCGCGGTACACAGGGCAATACACGGCGTAATGCACCTTATCGAGGATCACTGCGAGAGAGCGGACATTCCCGTCAGATTCGCGGCGAGCAAACTCATCGAAGGCGACCCGCTCGTTGAAAAGGCTCTGGCTCTTGATGAAAACGAACTTGATATGCTGGGTCACATCGTTGACCAGATGGAGAAGGAGAGAGGCCTTGACCGTGCAGCGGCCATCGCTGACATGCGTTTCGGCTTCATCAGCAAGTTCTGCGCCGAGACCGTGGTAAAGCCTCACGAGAGCCGCGAACATGAGCGCTCAAGAAAGATAGACAAAGTCCTTACGGGCAAGTTCACGGCGATCCCTCTGTTCATAATCATCATGGGTTCCGTGTTCCTTCTGACGTTTAATGTCATAGGTTCATTCCTGCAGGATCTTTTGGAAAGCGGTATCGGATATGTTACGGATAAGCTTGACGGCATGCTTACCGCCGCAAATGTTTCGGAGGCTGTTCATTCGCTCGTCATAGATGGTATCTTTAACGGCGTGGGAACGGTCGTTTCATTCGTTCCGATCATCGTAGTCATGTTTTTCTTCCTGTCGATACTTGAAGACAGCGGTTACATGGCGCGCGTCGCATTCGTAATGGATAAGCTTCTGCGTAAGATCGGTCTGTCCGGACGAAGCATCGTTCCGCTCCTTATCGGATTCGGATGCTCCGTTCCCGCAGCAATGTCAACGAGGACGCTTCCTTCAACGAGAGACCGCCGCATGACAACACTTCTGATCCCGTTCATGAGCTGCTCCGCGAAGACGCCGATCTACGCTTTCATCTGCGCGGCATTCTTCCCGAAGTACGCAGGTCTCGTAATGACGGGACTTTATTTCCTCGGAATACTCATAGCGATCCTTGTGGCTTTCATCTCAAAGAATACGGTCTTTAAGGGCGAAGCGGTTCCTTTCGTAATGGAACTTCCCAATTACAGAATGCCCGGCATCAAGAACGTCGCAAGACTCATGTGGGACAAGGCGAAAGACTTCCTGTCGAGAGCATTCACCGTCATCTTCATCGGAACGATAATCGTATGGTTCCTCAAGACTTTTGATTTCAGATTCAACATGGTAACGGATTCAGGCGAGAGCATCCTTTCATGCATCGCGGGTGCGGTAGCTCCCGTTTTCGCGCCTGTGGGACTCGGTGACTGGAGGATCGTTACTTCCCTCATCGCAGGATTCCTTGCGAAGGAAAGCATTGTATCGATGCTATCGGTCCTGTACGGAAGCATCGAAAACCTGACTGCATCACTCAGCATGGTCGATGCGTTTGCACTTTTGGTTTTCTGTCTGCTCTACACACCGTGCGTCGCCGCGGTTGCCGCAGTCAAGCGTGAACGCGGATGGAAATTCGCTCTGGCGACAGTTGTGTTCCAGTGTCTTGTGGCGTGGGTTGCTGCGTTCCTTGTGCACCTGATAGGCATGCTGTTTATCTGAGTATTTGAGGATCACGGATGACGAAGACGGATAAGAAAACCGAAGAAATGGAGTTTACGGGATTTTTGGCAAAGATCCCGAATCTCGCGCGCTATGCGATCATCGGAAAGAATAAGACCGCGCATTTCTTCGTGGGCTTCGGTCAGTTCCTGAAGGAAGTTTTAAGCCTGTTCAAGCGCGACTACATCGAAGGCACTCTCTTTATCCTGTTCTGCACGCTTTTT
The DNA here is from genome assembly GCA_017509205.1 of Clostridiales bacterium. Classification (GTDB taxonomy): domain Bacteria; phylum Bacillota; class Clostridia; order Saccharofermentanales; family Saccharofermentanaceae; genus Saccharofermentans. The sequence continues at coordinate 11,719 of JAFWQF010000024.1, forward strand.
ACGGCTGTTTTCACATCTGTCCTGAAAGAACTTCTGATATGGACCATGATGAAGGTGAGCGGCGTTACGTACATTGCGCCCAACAATCTCAGTCATGTTCTTTTTAATCCGGTATCGATCGTCCTGATGATCATATTCGCGGTCATTGTAACGCTTCTTTCACTGTTCGAGATCGCAGGACTCCTTCATACGTTTTCCGTCGGAAGAACGGGCAGGGAGACCAACCTCACATGCATGTTCAGAGCAGGCTTCAGGGCCTGCGTAAAAGCGCTCCATCCGAGGAACTGGCTGCTCATCTTTTTCATTCTGATACTGTTCCCGCTGACCAAACTTCTGCCGCTTTCAAGTTCGACTTTCAAGCTTATCGTTCCGGGATTTATCAGCCAGACGATCGATTACACGAGCGGTCTCAATCTTTTGTATAACATCATCTATTTTGCACTCATCGTTTTCCTGACGGTTTATGTTTTTTCGATCAACAGTTTCGTGCTTCAGAAGGAATCACTTTTCAGAAGCTGCAGGAGTGCGAGAAAGCTTGAAAAAGGACACTTCTTCGAGACACTGTTTTCGATGCTCCTTCTGACGTTGATCTTAAACTTCGCGATCAATTCCGTATCTTCGATCGTCGTAATGAATTTCAAGGAATTCATGTCCTGGCTCAAGGGCAACACGAGCATCATCGACAAGACGGAGACGGTGGGAACAAACACATACGTTTTAAGGCAGATCTTAAAGAGCCTTATCTCGCCGGCGATCAACAACGCAGCGCTGACAGTGCTTTTCTACCGTTACGTCAACGAAAAGAGCGAGCTCTACACATTGTCCGCCGACTTCATCAAGGTCAAGGAGTATTCGTTCAGACGCTCGGCTTTAACTGTCGCAGCCGTTATCACGGTTTCACTGGCCGTGCTCGGAATATTCACCTACAGATACTCCTATCTGTTTGAAGAGGTGCAGAGACCGCTCGTTTGCGCGCACAGGGGAGATAACGTCAACGCACCCGAGAACACGATGCCTGCATTTGAACTTGCCGCGAGCGAGAACCTCAAATGGATAGAGCTTGACGTTCACCAGACATCAGACGGCGTGATCATATGCAATCACGATTCAACGCTCAAGAGAGTCACCGGTGTTAATTACGCGATCCATGACCATACGTTTGCAGAACTCTCAAGCTGCTCATTCGGCAAATGGATGCCGGGCGATTACGAGCATGTTGTGGTTCCAAAGCTTGAAGAAGTACTGAGATTCGCCAACGAAAACGACATGAATGTTCAAGTCGAACTCAAAGGACATCCTTTAGATAAGAACTTCGAAGAGAACGTTCTGAAGGTGATAAACGATACCGGAATGCATGACAACGTCATGATCATTGCGCAGGACTACAGAAGGCTTCAGCGCGTCATGGAACTCGATCCCACGATCACGAAAGCATACTGCATGGCAGTCGCGGTGGGTAACCTCAATGACATGCCTTATACTGACAACATCACGATCGAAGAAACATATGTTACTCCCGATCTGGTACGCAACATGCACGAAAAGGGCGTTAAGGTTTTCTGCTGGACGGTTGATAAGGACGATACGGTCCAGTATCTCGTTAGCTGCGGAGTAGACGTCATCGGAACTGACAACCCGATGCTGATAACCGCGGCACTTGATAAAGCTGATTATTCAGGCGGCATTTCACGTGCTTTCCATATCGTCATGCACATGATCGCGAAGATGGACAAATAAGTGTTATGACTGACAAAGACGAAGAAGTTTATCTGCGATACATCGAAAAAGACGATGACAAAGATCTTGAGACGCTCCTGACCAGGCACAGGAACGGACTCTTCCTTTTTCTCATGGGATTCGTTAAGAATGAGGAGGACGCCGAGGATCTTCTGATGGATACCTTCGCCAAGCTGGCAGTGGATAAACCTCACTTTGATCCTGACCGTACGGGAAGCTTTAAGAGCTGGCTTTATGCCATAGGCAGGAATAATGCTCTGATGCATTTGCGTAAACACAAATATCAGGCAGTACCTCTGGATGAGGAGATAGTCTCGGAAGAAGAAACGCCGGAATCCGAGATACTGAAAAACGACAGGAACAAACGGCTCTATCAGGCCTTGAGAACACTGAAGCCCGAATACCGGCAAGCGCTTACGCTGTTGTATTTTGACGGGCTGTCGCACGATGAGATCGCAGTCTCGATGGGAATGAGAAAGAAACAGATATATCACCTTGTTGACAGAGGCAAGGATTCACTTAAAAAAGTTTTGGAAAGGATGGGGATATCCGATGCGCAGTATTGATGAACAGATGAATGAGATCCGCCGCCGTAAGGATATATATTCCGAGGCAAAGAATCTCCGCAGGAAAATGATCACTGAAATCATTGTAAGCATTGTATGCCTCGGCCTTGTGATCTCCACGGCGCTTATCCTGCCGAAACTGGAATTCGCCCGTGATAATGCGCCGATACTTCAGTACGGAAGCATGATACAGTCTCTGCCTGTCATCGGATACATACTTATCGCGATGCTTGCTTTTGCGATGGGAGTTGCAGCGACCATGGCCTGCATCCATTGGAAAGAACATAAGAAGAAGGAGAATGAGATTTGAATCTGGAACTGTATTCCAGCATGTTCACACTTATACAGACGGCAGTTCTCGCCGTCCTTCTCTTTTTAACTATACGTTTGCTCTTAAAGAACACAGGTTCATTAACTGCCGTTTTCCTTTCGTTCTCTTATTCATTGTGGTTTTTGTCAGTCGTATACTGGCTGGTTTACGATATCCTGAGGCCCGGAATCAGGATGCCGTTTGCCGCCAATGAATTCGGAGAAGCGGCAATGCTTCTGATGCTGGCCGCAGCACTTAATTCCGCAGTTCCTCACGGGAGCCGTGCCGCAACAAAGCAGGTGATCGGGGCGTCGGTCTTTGCAGTCTTTAATGTTGTCCTTTGGATAGCGTGGTCGGGAGAATGGGTTCAGGACATCATTACCGGACTTGTCATTTTGTGGCTCATGTCTTCAGTGGCCTGTTCACTCAAAGTGGTTCATGCGCTCTCGAAAACGGAATGGATCCTTCTCGCGGTCTACAGTGCGGTCCTTATTGCATCCCAGGGGCTCACATTCTTATTCGAGGATCCCGTCAAAACCCGTATCGACATTGGATGTTATGTTCTGATATCTGCCGGTATCCTGTACTGGCTTGTAAAACTGTTCATTTCATATAAACGGAAAGATCCGGCAAAAAAACGGATGTCGCTTGCGGTGGCGAATATGGCGTGGATCACAGCAGCGCTTTTTATGAGTGCAGGTGTGTTCTACATCGTATATTTCAACATAGAGACTCTTATCGGTGTCTTTGTGTTTCTTTCTGCAAGATCGGTGGTGAATGAGTCATGATCTATTCCGAAAACATCTTTGTATGCATGATCGTTCCTGTGTTCGTAACCCTTATCTTTGTTAAGGGGAATGCCAGACGCCTTGAACTGAACTTTATCATCGGAATGACAGCCTGTCTTTTAGGTGCTTATATCAGCGGCTTCTTTAATGCCGTTACCGGTATGGGCGTTGAGGATACAGCCATCTTTATCTCACCTGTCGTTGAAGAGGGCATGAAGTTCCTGCCGCTCTTATTCTATTTCCATATGTTTGAACCTGATGATGACAACATCTTCCTTGCCTCTGTCGGAATCGGTGCAGGTTTTGCAACCTATGAGAACGTCTGCTACATGGTGTCTTCCGGTGCTGAAAGTCTCAGCTATCTGCTTATTAGGGGACTTGCAGTCGGCGTCATGCATATAGTAAGCGTTTATGCGTCGGTGTTCGGACTTGTAATTGCCCGCAAACTCAAAGCAATGAGGATCTCAAGCATGATAGGTGCTCTGTCTTTGAGCATGCTTTTCCACGGTACTTATAATCTTTTGGTTTCTCAACCTGGAATTACTTCTTATATCGGTTTCGCAGTACCGCTTCTTACTGCGTTCGCGATGCTCTTTGCGATGAAGAGCCTTAAAAAGGCCTGATCCTTAAGGCTTTCTGTATCTTTTTGAAAATTCCCGAAAAAAATTCGAAAACGGGTGGGTAAAATACAAACTCACTGCATTTTATATGGTGTAAGCAATTATTGAAATGCAGGAGGATTATCCATGAAAATCAAACGCTTATTATCAATGCTTGTTGCAGGCGCAGTTATCGCAGGCACCATGCCTGTTTCCGTATTTGCGGGAAGACTGAATTATGAACCGGAAGAAACTGAAGTTCCCGGAATCGTTGAAACGGAAGAGAAGGAGACTTCAAAGCCCGAGGTTAAGGAAACAAAGCCTGAGGTAAAGGAGACCGAAAAGCCTGAGGAAACCGAAGCACCCAAGGAAACCGAAGCAGCCAAGGAGACAGAGGCTCCTGAGGAAACTGAAGCACCTAAGGAATCTGAAGCTCCCGCAGAAGCTGAAGAGACCAAGCCTGAAGTTCCTGAAGAAACTGAAAAAGAAGAAGCTGTTTCAGAGCCTGACACAGAGAAGGTTCCTGAACAGTCAGCTTCCGTAAAAGCAAAGAACAGTACGGAATTTGATGGTAAGTCGATCAAGATCTCCAACGGTATTCTGTCATGGAACGCGATTGACGGTGCAGTTAAATACCGCATTGCAATTGAAGGCGGTGAAAAATACGTAAACACCAACAGTTACGATATTGGAGCATGGATCGATGAATTGATCAGAGACCGCCAGATTTTTAAAGAGGACAGTTACTATTTATTCATCGCTGCATACGATGCAGATGATGACCGTATCACGTATACCGATGCCACCATCAAATACAAATCAAATGCAGAACCCGCAGGCCAGCTTGCTGAGATCACAAATCCTTCAATCTCATCAGACGGTATCCTTACATGGGATCAGTATGGTGACGGATCTGACATCGAAGGTTATTACATCCGTATTTTCGGTAAAGAGACATATACGGATTGGGCTAATCCTTACGATCTGAAGTATGATCTGAAGCAGGGTATTGAAAGTGCTGCCAGCAGCGGTTGGTTAACGGAACTTACTTCCTATAAGATCCAGATAGTTGCAAGAAAGTCCAGTACGAACGCTTTTGTAGCTGAAACATCTGTCTTTACGTATAACTACAAGAGTGCCAACACAATGACCGTCAAAGCCAAGAAGGCTGCTAAAGTCAGTGCAAGAAAGGCAAAGAAGAAGAATCAGTCCGTTAAGATCTCAAAGGTATTAACCGTTAAGAAACCCATAGGTAAGGTCACTTACGCTAAGGCATCAGGAAATGCCAAGATCATTGTCAATAAAGCAACCGGTAAGATCACATTGAAAAAGAAGATCAAGAAGGGAACCTATAAGGTTCAGCTCCTGGTTACTGCTGCAGGTAATTCCACTCATATAAAAGTCACTAAGAAAGTTACCGTCAAGATCAAGGTTAAATAACCGTTCATCCTCATGCGGGAGATTTGATGAAGAGCATTGAAGAACAGATGAAAGAGATCTCAAGGCGCAAAAAGCGCTATGAGAATGGCGTAAAGAACCGGGTGCTTGTCATGACCGGTGCGGGCCTTCTCATGTCTCTTATAGCTGTCGTTTCGATCGCTCCTGGCGCTAATGCGGTCTACGAACAAAGCAAGACAACCGTTTTGGGATCAACTATCCTGGACGCGAAAACCGGCGGCTATGTGCTTGCCGCATTGATCGGGTTTGCTTTGGGAGTGATAGTTACGCTATTTTGCAGGCAGTACCGTAAGAACAGCTCAGAACGTAATCAAGACGCCCAATAAGATTAGAAATTTCTCCCTACCCCAGGAGGGGGCCGTGCGTTGCACGGTCCCTTCTTTTAGTTTTGGGCATTTTAGTGGTAAATGATGGGGAAATGCCATTTTCCTGAACGTTGTGATAAAATAACGTTGATAAAATGAGGGAGTATTTGAATTATGAAAGACAGAAATAAAAATATCCAGATACTTGAAGAAACCCTCGCTATATGCAGCAGGGGGTACTACGGTGTAAACGGCAAACGTGCTGATTGCAAGCTCTCCAAGTTGCAGATGCCTCAGGCGGAAGTAGTTCTCCCTGAGGATGACATCCCTTCTCTCGATCAGTTTGGAAGAAGGTTTACCACTGAATACAGATGTGAGTACGGCGATTCGTTCGGAGCCGCCAGAAAGCTTGCCGGCGAAGGCAAGGAATGCATCCTTGTCCTCAATTTCGCGAACGCGAGCCATCCGGGCGGAGGCGTCAGGAACGGCGCGGTTGCCCAGGAGGAAGATCTCTGCCGCAAGAGTTCACTGCTCTTCTCGCTCGAAAGCATGCAGGCAAGAAGATTCTATAACTACAACTGGAAGCAGATGAACAACATGGGAACGAATGCAGTCATCATCACGCCCCGTGTTGAGATCATAAGAGATGACGATAACAACTTCCTCGAAGAGAGCGTCGTTGTTGCCGTCATGACATGCGCAGCCCCTAACATAAGGGACGGCATCGCCGACATGACGCAGGAACAGTATGAGGACCTTGTTTATTCAAGGATCCTGAGGATGCTCCTTGTTGCGGCCAGCAGGGGATACAGCAACCTTGTCCTCGGCGCATGGGGATGCGGTGCTTTCGGCAATGACCCTAAGATAATGTCAGACCTTTTCAAGAAAGCCGCCAGAGAGACTGACGGACTCTTTGAGACAATGGAATTCGCGATCGTCAGGAATGACGAGAAGCCTGAGAACTACAACGAATTCTCGCGCAATTTCAAATCCTGAAGTCTGATCAAAGTGTGACCTGATGCAGAACGCGGAAAACGACAGCAGATACAAGCTTAAGGAAAGAATACCGATCGTCATACTCCATTATCTGACCGGCATTTTCGCAGCAAATTCATATATGCTCATCAGGCTCGATTCAAAGTTCTGGATCTTGGCCCTGCTTTGCTTTGCGGCAGCTTTTGTACTGCCGTTGTTCTGCGCGGGCGGATTCCCGGGACAGCGCCTTAAGACCTGCTATTACGGCATCAAGATGCTGATCATGTTCCTTGTTTCAACGACTGTTTCGATTATCGTCTTCATTATTGAAATGGTCTACATTGGCAAGGAAGGATTCCTTGCGTGGTGGCCTGCGGTCGCCATTCCTTACACCGCTGAACTTGTTTATTTCTGGGTCGGCATCATCTGCGTTTACGCCGTATCAAAGCAGCTCGGTCTCAAGTACAGGCTGATAGGCATCTTCTGCGGCATGATCCCCATTGCCCATCTTTTCGCGCTCGGCATAATAATCAAAAAAGCGGATGCCGAGGTCAAGCTCGAGTATGCGAAGAACAAGCTCGACATCGCAAGGGCAAAGGATCAGGTCTGCGCAACGAAATATCCGATCCTTCTGGTTCACGGGGTTTTCTTCAGGGATTTCGATCACTTCAATTACTGGGGAAGGACTCCGGCTGAACTCGAAAAGAACGGCGCAAAGATCTTCTACGGTGAGCATGAATCCGCGAGCTCGGTTCCCGAGAGCGCCAGGCAGATCGCAAACAAAGTATTGGATATCGTCAGGGAGCAAAACTGCGGCAAGGTCAACATCATCGCGCATTCCAAGGGCGGACTCGATACGAGGTATGCGGTAAGCATGCTCGGGATCGCGCCTTATGTTGCTTCGGTAACTACCGTCAACACTCCTCACTGGGGATGTGAATTTGCGGACTACCTGCTTAGCAAAGCTCCGCAGAAGATGAGGGAAAGCGTTGCCGCAGGCTATAACGCGGCACTTAGGAAAGTCGGCGATCTTCATCCCGATTTCATCTCCGCCGTTACCGATCTTACCGCATCAAAATGCCGCGCTCTCAACAAAGATATGAGCGGATTCGATTTCAAGGCAAACGGTGTATACACGCAGAGCGTAGGCTCTGTTATGTCGCGTCCTGAAGGCGGCAGGTTCCCTCTCAACATGAGCTACATGCTGGTAAAGGCTTTTGACGGCAAGAATGACGGTCTGGTTGGAATGAACTCGTTCAAGTGGGGAGAGAAATTCACTTTCATCGAGACAACGACGAAGAGGGGCGTGTCACACGGCGATGTCATCGATCTCAACCGCGAGAACATACCGGGTTTTGACGTACGTGAATTCTTTGTCGAACTCGTCTCAGATCTTAAGAACAGAGGGCTGTAAGGGCATATAACATGAATAACATTACTGATTACGTCCGCTGGTACAAGGACATTGGTTTTGATGCGAAACCTTTTAGCAGGGTCGACAACATCGTGCTCTGCCAGCTTTCATATATCGATTTCAAGCAGATCCTTGGTGAGGACTATACAGCAGGCGTCAATGAGTTCGGTGAGGATACTGTTCTCACGCTTTCAGAATGCATAACCAAGTTCAAGCAGGCTGGGATCCCCATCCGCAAGCAGGCTCCCGATGACAGCGAGAGATTCCAGTCGTTGGTGCGCGCATGCGTAGCATCCAAGCGTTTCGGAAACCTTAAGATCACGCGCTTTGTTGATGAATACAGCGGTGATTCATCGATACAGTACTGCACGACCACTTTCACGGGCGTAGATGAGGAAGATGCATCCTATGTCGCTTTCAGAGGCACCGACAGCACGATCGCAGGGTGGAAGGAAGACTTCATGTTCTGCTTCACGCTCACGGGCGCGCAGACGATGGCTGCAGAGCATCTTAAAGCTGAGATCGACCGCTGCGGAAGAGTGCTTACCGGAGGACATTCCAAGGGCGGAAACCTTGCAATGTATTCCGCGGCCGAGCTTGATCCCGAAAGGTTCGGAAAGGTCATCCGCGTCTTTACCAATGACGGACCGGGCTTCTGCGAAGACATCCTTTCCGAGGACATGATCAAGAGGATCGATCCGATCACTACAAGGATAATCCCGGTGTTCTCGATCGTCGGATGCCAGTTTGAACCTCACATTACCGATACGACTATCGTTCAGAGCGATGCCGTGATGCTTGACCAGCATGAGCTTTGTTCATGGGGCGTCGCACACGGCGGCCTCGCTGTTGCTACTGAAAGGGATCCTTTATCCGTCCGTATCGACGACGGCATCAACAACTGGATAAGGTCTGTTGATCTTGAGGACAGACAGAGGTTCGTGGATGCGCTTTTCGACTCCATGAGCGAAGGCGGAACGAAGACGATCCAGGAGTTTTCAGACCTGGGAATAATCGGATGGGAACGCGTTTTCAGGAACGTAATACAGGACGATACGGCCATCAGGGAGACCATTGCTTCTCTGCCAGATCAGATGCTCTTTGACGGCAACGGAAAGAAGATCACCAGATGGACTATCTATAAGCAGTTCATGTCATCCGAGCTCGCGAAAGGATTGGCTACCGTAATAATCGGAATCTTGATGTGCATCATCCCGGAAGGCTTCATATTCTACGCGGTCGGTGCGGCACTGATCCTCATAACGGCGTTTTTCACGTGCGCGACGGTAAGAAGGCTCATCAAGGATAACTGGAACCTCAACAAGCATATAGTCTATGCGCTCCTGACCATATTCCTGACTGCGGTCACGCTGATAACCTTCATCAAGGAAGGCGCGCTCTTTGTAATGGCGAGCGCCATCTTCGGCACAGGCCTGCTCGCGGAATCCTACAACTGCGTAAACAGGGCGAAGAAGGATGACTGGAAGTTCAGAAGGGCATTCCTGATAATCATGGCGGGCCTTTGGGGCGGCTGCGGACTTTTTATTCTTTTCGCACCGCAGAATACGCTCGGATTTTACAGTTTCGTGGTCGGAACGGTTGCCGCGATCGACGGCACGGTAAGATCACTGCTTTCATTTCATAAGAAAAACAGGGGTTCGTCAAAGGCCAAATAAGGCTGCCTTATGTTATAATCAAGCATATATGTGCAGGAGGTGTGTTTTCCATGGCAGATGATATGAACATTGAACTGAAAGAGGCTGAAGCAAAGGTCAAAGCTGCCGAAGCTGCTGCCGAGGAAGCAAGAAAAGAAGCTGAAAGAATAGCTAAGAAGGCTATGGAAGAGGCTGAAGCCAAGAAGGCGGAAGAAGCGAAAAAGGCTGAAAAGGATGCCGAGAAGAAGGCAGATGATGCCAAGAAAGCCGCTGAAGACGCAAAGAAGGCAGAAGAAGCCAAGAAGCAGGCTGAAGAAGATGCAAAAAAGGCTGAGGAAGCAAAGAAGGCTGCCGAGGCTAAAGAGGCTGAAGCCAGGAAGAAGGCTGAAGAAGACGCTGCCAAGGCTGCTGCTGCCGCTGCTGCGGAAGCTGCAAGGAAACAGCAGGAAGCTGCCGCTGCAAAGGCCGCAAAAGAGAATGAGAAGAGGGAAAAGATCAAGGCACTCAAGGCTATATGTCCGCCTGAGTATAAGCCTGTAGGAACTTCCACCTATTTCTGGGTAGGTATTCTCTGCTGGCTGCCTGTTATCGGTGTCTTTATCACTTTGATCATGTCGATCGCGCCGAAGAACAGGAACCTCAAGAGCTTCGCACGTTCCAAGCTCGCTTACTATCTGATCCTGTTCATTTCCGCCCTCATCATCATCCTTGTTGCAGGCGCGGTAATCCCTGCTGACAATCAGGTGGAGATCGGCAACGCTCTCATCAAGATCGGCCGTTCACTCGGAATGAACATCTGATAAGCTCATCTGACAACGACTTCAAAGGGCCCCAAACAGGGGCTCTTTTTTGTTGTATTCTTTTTATCCCTATGTCGCGAGTTTGTAACATTGTTAATCTACAATCTAACTTGTAATGTTATTGCCCGTATTGTCGGGCAGAAGGGGAATACGAACATGGATGAAAAGCTGATTTCTAAAAAAGACCTTTTGAATCTCGAGCAGATCTCATATGGCACACTGTACCGTTGGAAGAGACAGGGACTTATCCCTGAGAACTGGTTCATCCATAAGGCTACCGATATCGGTCAGGCAACATTCTTCCCTGAAGAGAAGATCCTCGCAAGGATCGACCGCATCAAGGAGCTCAAGAACGAGCTTTCCGTAGATCAGATGCAGGAACTCTTCTCTGCTAACGTTGAGAGTTTCAAGATCCCCATGAAGGACTTCAAGGAGCTCGAAATGGTAGGCAAGATGTCCATCACCGCATTCTCTTCCGTATTCCCTGAAAAAGACCTTCTGGACTTCAACGATGTCTTCGGCATGTATGTCGTTGACAATCTTCTCAAGCAGTCCGGAATCTATCTTGAAGATGCAAAGCAGGTATTAAAGCTCCTGCTCAGATATCTCTCTGCTGAGGAAACAAAGGAGTATCAGCTCCTGCTTCTCCGCAAGCTCGGTGTACCCATGACAGTTCTCGTAAGAGGCGACGAGGGAATCCTTCTCGAAGACAACACTGAGGTTATCGCATGCGCTAATCTCGGCGAATTCGAGGAAGCACTCAAGGATCAGCTCATAGCTTAATAAACAGCCATGACCGCGAGAATATCTGACAATGAGATATCCCGTGTCCTCTCGGTTATGTCAGAACCGACGAGGATCCGCATAATCCGGTTGATATCGGGTTCAGGTGAACTGCGTTCATGCGATCTTCTTCCTGAGTTCGAGATAACGCAGCCAACGCTCTCACACCATCTGAACGTCCTTCTCGAAAACGATGTCCTTACTTCGCGCAAAGAGGGAAGATGCGTTTACTTCTCTGTCAACAGAAACACGATGAGCCTTGTGGCGGACCTGATGGCGGGCATAGCTTCCGGAAAGACGGTAAGACCCGCTGCAAAGAAAGCTGCCGCACCTGTTGAGGAAAAGAAATCCGAACCGGTTCCTGTCCTTAAGACAAAGTCCGATAAGGTCAAGAAAGACAAGAAGGACAAAGACAAGGACAAGAAAAAGAAGAAGAAAGACAAAAAGGACAAGAAAGACAAGAAAAAGAAGAAGTGAGGTAACTCACTTCTTCTTGTTTCAGGGTAAATTTCAGAACAGTACGGCTTCTGAGATGTACATCAGTATCGTGCCGATGAGGTTGATCAGAAGCAGAACTACGGACATCAGGATGTGTGTTTTCTTTTCCTTGACGATGGTGGCAACGTATTCCCTTATGAATGCGTTTAACCAGTAATAGCTCTTGGTCTTGCTGCCGATGCCTTCGACTCTGTAACCGAGTTTGTATGCGAGCATTCCGGATCTGAACACGTGATAATTGGTGGTGCAGAAGATTACGTTGAAGAAATCAGAACCATGGAATTTCCTGATCTCTTCAAATGAATACTTGAAGTTTTCTTCTGTAGTTGTGGATCTCGTTTCAGGCAGGATGTCCTTTTCGGGGATTCCCTGTTCGATCAGGTAGCGCTTGATGGCTTCGCCTTCGGAGATGACTTCATCTGAGCCTTTGCCGCCGGAAGGAACGAAGACCAGCGGCCTTCCGTTGCGGTCTTTCTGCATCCTGGCGAACTCGATCGCGCGGTCAACCCTGGATCTTAACAAAGGAGTCAGAGTTCCGTCTTTTTTTATCTGGCAGCCGTTAATGATGATGAAATCCTTGTCGAATTTCGGAATGTGCCTTGCAGTCTTGATGCCGGTGATTATTGTGCCAAGGAGGATGCACTCCAGATAAGCCACGATCGAGGCAACGCTGTCTTCAAGGAAGATCTCAACAAAGCGGCCGACGCCTCTTTCGTGGTGAACATCAATTATGGTGGTACTTTGCATAAAGGTTTCGATGATCAATGGCAGGACGGCACCGACTCCGAGCGTGAGCCCAAGGATCACGCCGAGCATGTTGCGCCATGAACGGCCTTCTTTTCTCATAAGCTTGATGTTGGTTGCGGTAACAAAGACCGTTGTGATGATCACCAGCGGGAGAGTAAAGAGAATAAACTCACGTGATGAGTTCATTGCAAGGTAGAACGCTCCGTAGATTCCGTTTTTGTAGTAGATCGATCTGATCTGCGATGAAATGAAAAAGACGGCAAAGATAATGAGTCCCAGATACAGAACGTTATCGTAACTGTAGAAGTTTCTCTTCTCGAGCATAAAGTATTTTGCAAGGAGATAAACAAGGATAAGCGTGAGGTAGATCACTATCCAAAGGATCGCTGTATTGGCACCCGTGCAGTCACCGAAGAAAAAGTCCTTCGTTATGACGCCGTTGCTATGAACATACAGAATACCGGTAGCCAAACTGTCCGGGCTTTCGATCAGAATAAAGACCTTACCGGGAGCAGCTGACTTCAGATGGATCTTAAGAGCTTTTTCGGTGGTTTCCCATTTTACGATATCGGCTTTTCCGGTCGAGTCATTCTCGATCCTGACATCTGTTATTCCGGAGGAGGAATTGAAGTCATTACGGACATATTCATATTCCTTTCCGTTCACGGAGATATAGATATAACCGGAAACGGCTATAACGACAGCAAGCAGAAGGAAAAAATATCTTTTAAGGAAACTGATTACCATATAAGAAAAAGTATATCTCAGAAGTTAGCAAAAGCAAATAAAAACGGGCTGCGCACAGCCCGTTTGTCGGTTCACTTATGAAAGGATTACTTCGCTTTGAGGATGTCCTTGATCTCCGTGAGGAGCTTGACCTCGTCGGAGGGTTCCGGAGGTGCTGCGGGAGCTTCTTCTTCCTTCTTCTTGCCGAGGTTCTTGAGTGCGTTGATGGCCTTGAGCATTGCGAAGAGGATGAGAGCCATGATCAGGAAGTTGATGATGGCGCTGATGAAAGAACCGTAGTTAAGTGAAAGCTTCTGAACGTCTTCAAGAGCCATACCTTCGTAATTTACCCAGGGAAGCCTGATGGAGCCGGCAATGTTGGCGCCGCCTACTGAATTGATGAGCGGTGAGATGAAGTTGTCGGTGAAGGATGTGACGATATCCTTGAAAGCTGCACCGATGATGACACCGATAGCCATATCTACAACGTTGCCCTTGAGCGCGAATTCTTTGAATTCAGTTGTAAACTTCTTGATAAAACCCATATACAGATCCTCCTTAAGGTTTTCTAATTAAATGCCCGGACCTGACGAGCCGGGCATAGTTAGCTTAAATTGTGTCCTGATCAGAAAAACTTCTTAACTGTGTCAGGGATGTTCTCGATGTCACCGCTGAGAAGAAGTGTAACGGTGATGGGCTTGTCTGCAAGGAAAGCATCGAGCTTGCCGAGGAAATCGCCGAGAGCGTTGAAATCATAGTTGTCAGCGATCTTGCAGATAGCGTCGATATAGATATGAGTAAGGTCATAATCCTTGGAGCAGATGCCGCACAGGAATGCCAATACCTGGTCGAAACCCGTAACAGGGTATTCCTTCATATTAACGAGACGGACGGTGGGCTTCAGGAGCTGGTCGAGGCGGTTGCCGCGCTCGATGCAGACGACGTTGCTGTCGGATGCTGCTACGGCGTTGATGTCATCGACAAGCTTAGCCGTCTTGCCTGTGCCCTTGGGTCCTGCAATAACTTTGATCATAAGGTGTTTCTCCTTTGGGGATTTTATTTCCATAGGAATTTTCTGGATATGGATATTTTACTTTAATTGCCAAATGAAATGAATAGCCAAATGTTAAATTAATCAGAAACTTTTTCTGTTTGCATGCCAAATGGGTATGTGTTAATATAAGTCCGTTCATAAAGATAGTTATTTTTTTGAACGGACTTGGCAGCAAGTCCGTTCTTTGTTTTTTAGGAGGCAGAAGAGCGTTCATGGGCAAGAGGTCCAAGACAGCGCAAAAAGCGTTTGAAATAGCCGAACCTTTGGTAAAGGAACTGGGTCTTGACCTGGTCGACGTTTCCTATGCCAAAGAGGGCGGCAAGATGTTCCTTAGGCTCTATGTCGACAAGAAGGGCGGTATCGGCATCGATGACTGTGAGACGGTCAGCAAGGCGACGGATCCCGTTCTCGAGAAGGAGCTCGGATTGGACTACGACTATTTCGAAGTCTCGTCACCGGGACTTACAAGGCCCCTCGAGACAGTCTCCGACTATCTGCGTTACATGGGAGAGACGCTCGACGTGTCTCTTTACGCGCCCATTGACGGTGTAAAGGAATTCTCATGTGTCTGCGAGGACGCATCGGAAGATAAAGTGAAGCTTAAGGCTTCAAATGGTACGGAATATGAGCTTGCTTTGAGCGACATCGCCAAAGCCGTAAGACATATTGAGTTTTAAGTAAGTTTATCAATAGTACTACAGAGGAGGTCACTTTCAGGATGGCTAAGAGAAAGAGTGAAGAGGAACCCAGAGAGACAATAGTCGACCTCGTCAAGCTGCTCGCAGAAGAGCGCGACATTGACGAGGAAGAGGTTTTCCAGGCAATAGAGAGCGGTATCGTTGCTGCTTACAAGAGAGAGTTCGGCGGAAACAGGCAGGACATCAAGTTCGTTAACGCCGAGATCGACCGTGAATCCGGTGAGATTTATGTTTACAAGCTCGTTGAGGTCGTTGACGAAGTTCTCGATGACGCAAACGAGATCTCCATCGAAGACGCAAAGGCAGTCGGTTATGAGGACGTTGAGATCGGCGACGAGATCGAGATCGGTATCGACGTAGAAGACCTCGGCCGTCTCGCTGCAGGTGCTGCAAAGAACGCCATAAACCAGAAGCTCAGAGATGCTGAGTCAACAAAGATCCAGAATGAGTTCCACGGCAAGATCGGTGAGATCACATCAGGAACCATCGTACGTAAGGATGCAAGAAACGTTTACGTAAACATCGGCCGTGCCGAGGCAATCGTAAGACGTGACGGACAGATCCGCAACAACAGGAGCGAGCGTTACGATCAGGACAGGATCATGAAGTTCCTCGTAACAGGCGTTGAGGAAGCTAACGGCAGACCTTCAGTAGTTCTTTCCAGAACAGCTCCCGCACTCGTTGCAAAGCTTTTCGAGCTCGAAGTACCCGAGATCAAGAACGGCGACGTCATCATCAAGTCCGTTGCACGTGAACCCGGTTCAAGATCCAAGGTTGCTGTATATTCCAGAGATCCCGACATCGATGCAAAGGGTGCATGCGTAGGTCAGCGCGGACAGCGTGTCCAGCAGATCATGAACGAGCTCTCCGATGAGAAGATCGACATCGTTGACTGGAAGGAAGATGCAGCTCTGTTCATCAGCGAAGCTCTTCAGCCTGCAAAGGTCGTAAGAGTCGACACAGAGATCTCCACAAACGAGGACGGAACAGTTGAGCGTCATGCCAAGGTCATCGTTCCCGATCAGCAGTTCTCTCTTGCGATCGGCAAGAGCGGACAGAACGTAAGGCTCGCTGCAAGACTCACAGGCTTCAAGATCGACATCCGCAAGGAGTCCGATGAGAGCGATGAGGCTGCTAAGGTCCTCACAGACGGCTTCCAGGTCGTTGACGAGGAAGAGGGCAAGGGAGATTCTGAAGCCTGATGAAGAAGAAACCGCAGAGAAGCTGTGTTTGCTGCAGAACAACGAGGGACAAGGGCGACCTTCTGCGCGTCGTGTCTCTTGCTGACGGAAGCATAGTCTACGATCCGACGGGAAAGGCTCCCGGAAGGGGATCTTATCTTTGCAAAAACGAAGAATGCATAAAGACGGAGCTCAAGAAGGCTGCTAGGCTTTCAAAGGGTCTCCGCAGGGCAATAAGCGACGAGGAGGCAAAAGCCCTCGCGCAGGAAATGCTCGCGGCAGCTGAAAAGGCGGGCGTATGAACGCCAAACAGCGCGTGATGGGAATGCTGGGCATGGCCCAGAGAGCAGGAAAGGTAATATCGGGAGCTGAAGGTGTCGCCTCGACCCTTTCTTCCGGAAAAGCCGAACTGCTGATCATAAGCCGCGACATATCGCGCAACACTCTGGATAAGATCCTGAGCGCCGCGGAAAAAAGTGAAAAAGTAACAGGGAAACCCGTAACGTGCTTCAGGATCGGCACATCAGACGACCTGGGGATGGCGCTCGGCAAACCCGCCAGGACTGCCGCGGCAGTTACGGATAAGGCCTTTGCAAAAGGAATATCCGATCTGCTCGAAGGCATCAATGAGGAGGATGACATTTGATGAGTGAAGACAGCGAGAACAAGAAAAACGGTCTTACAGTCGGAGGCGTCTCAGGCAATAAGAAGATGAGGCTCGGAAGAGTCCACAAGAAGTCCGATAAGGGCGAGGAAACAGGAGCTGCTCCTGCGGCTGCTGTAACACCTGCACCCGCACCGGCACCTGCACCTGCTCCTGAGAAGCAGGAGAAGGCACTTGAGCAGGAGAAGCCTGCAAAGAAAGAAACAAAGAAGACCGAAGAAGCTGCTCCCGCAAAGAAGGCCACTAAGACAGCCAAGACGGCTGAAAAGGCTGAGAAAGCCGAGAAGACCGAAAAAGCTGAGAAGACAGAGGCCAAGCCTGCTGCAAAGCGCACTAAGAAGGCTGCTGAGACTGAAGAAGTAAAGGAAGAGGCTCCTGCAAAGGAAAAGCCCGCCAAGAAGGCTTCTTCAAAGACGGCAAAGGCTGCTGAGAGTGCTGAAGAGCCAAAGGAAGAAAAGAAGCCCGAGAAGGCTGAAGCTCCCGTAAAGGCTGAAGAAGCAAAGCCCGAGGAAGTTAAGGAAGCTCCCAAGGCCGAGGAGACAAAGCCTGAAGAGCCCAAGACTGAAGCACCCAAGGCTGAAGAAGTTAAGCCTGAGGAATCCAAGGCTGAAGAGCCCAATATCGTCAGACCTCAGCCGAGGCCGAGGCTTTCAGCTGCAGTCGTTTCTCTTGGTGACGCTCCTGCAAGAGGAGAGACCATCAGGAGCTCTACGATCATTACATATACAGGCCGTGACAGGAAGAGTCCTGCAAGAAGCGGCGGCGGTTACGGCGGCCAGAATGGTCAGGGCGGCCAGGGCGGCTACGGCGGAGGCAGAGGTCCTCAGCGCGGCGGCGGATATCAGGGCCACGGCGGCAATGGCGGATTCGATAAGGACAAGGACGAGGAGCCCGGTCAGAAGAACCAGTTCAGACGTCCTGCAAGGCCGAAGGCTGAGTCCCCGATCGATGAGGTCAAGAAGAGCAGAACCAACTATGCTGAAAAGAGTGCTTTCGACAAGAAGCACAACGACAATACTGAGCGCAGGGACGGCAACGGCAAGGGAAGCTTCGCCGACAAGCGTCATCAGAACAACAATTCACGTTTCACGGGCCGCGTAAGCGAGGACGGTGAGTACGATGAATATTCATACAAGAAGAAAAAGAAGAAGCAGTTCGAGGAGTCTGTTGCAGAGCAGCAGTCAATAACCGAGATCAAGATCCCCGCATTCATTACCGTTAAGGAATTTGCGGAAGGTATCGGCAAGAAGAGCTCTGAGATCATCATGGCTCTCATGAAGCTCGGCGTTATGGCTACCATCAACCAGGAACTTGATTTCGATACGGCATGCCTCGTTGCAGACTCTTTCGGAATTAATGCTGAACTCCTTGAGGAGAAGACCGAAGAGGATATCCTTATCGATGACGGTGAGGGCAATCCCGAGAACCTCCAGCCGAGGCCGCCGGTCGTCGTTGTCATGGGTCACGTTGACCATGGTAAGACATCGCTCCTCGACAGGATCCGTTCCACAAACGTCATCGAAGGCGAAGCGGGCGGAATCACGCAGAAGATCGGTGCTTACACCGTAAGGCTCAAGGGACGTCAGATCACGTTCCTCGATACTCCGGGTCACGAAGCATTCACAACGATGAGAGCGAGAGGTGCACAGTTCACCGATATCGCGATCCTCGTAGTTGCTGCAGACGACGGCGTCATGCCTCAGACGATCGAGGCCATCAACCACGCTAAGGCTGCCAACACGGAGATCATCGTTGCCATCAACAAGATCGATAAGCCGGGTGCAAATCCGGATAAGGTTAAGCAGGAACTCACAAACTACGATCTCATCTGCGAAGAGTGGGGCGGAAACACCATCATGGTCCCCATCTCCGCAAAGAAGGGCATCGGCATCGATGACCTGCTCGAAAACGTTCTGCTTACTGCAGACATCATGGAGCTCAAGGCTGATCCTACCGGTCAGGCAAAGGGTGCCGTTATCGAGGCTCAGCTCGACAAGAACAGAGGTCCTGTCGCTTCAGTTCTCGTACAGCGCGGTACGCTCAAGCAGGGCGACACCGTTGTCTGCGGACCTATCATGGGCAACATCAGAGCCATGTACGACGATAAGGGCAACCCGATCAAGAAAGCAGGTCCTTCAGTACCTGTCGAGATCTTAGGTCTCCCTGAAGTTCCTGAGGCAGGCGAACTGCTCTATGCCGTAACAGACGACAAGACAGCACGTCAGCTCGTTGAGAAGAGAAAGATCAAGCAGCGTGAAGAGCAGCTCCACAGATCGTCCAAGATGAGCCTTGAGACACTTGCAGCACAGATGGCAGCAGGCGATGTCAAGGATCTCAACATCATCATCAAAGCAGACGACAGAGGTTCCGTCGAGGCTGTCCAGCAGTCCCTCGAGAAGCTCTCCAACGATGAGGTCAAGGTCAAGGTCGTTCACGGCGGTGTCGGTGCCATCAACGAATCCGATATCGTTCTCGCTGACGTATCCAACGCCATCATCATCGGCTTCAACGTACGTCCTAACCAGATGATCATCGACAAGGCCAAGGAAGCAGGCGTTGACATCAGACTCTACAGTGTCATCTACAACGCTATCGAGGATGTCGAGAACGCTATGAAGGGTATGCTTGCACCTAAGATCGAAGAGGTCATCACGGGTCACGCAGAGATCAGACAGCTGTTCAAGGTCAGCGGTATCGGTACCATCGGAGGCTGCTATGTCACTGACGGTAAGATCACCCGCGGTACAAAGGTCAGAGTCATCAGAGACGGTGTCGTTGCTTATACTGGTGAGCTCGGTTCGCTCCAGCACGAGAAGGATTCCGTAAAGGAAGCCCTTGCAGGACACGAGTGCGGTCTTACTGTCGAGAAGTACAACGACATCAAGATCGGTGACATAATCGAAGCATTCGGTAATATCGAGGTTGCAAGAGACTGATAAATGAAAAGAAGAAGACCTGAAATAGTCGGCGACGAGATGCAGAAAGTCATCTCCACGATCATAGCGACGAGGCTGAAGGACCCCAGGGTTCCCTTCATGACCTCGGTCACCGGCGTTAAGATGAGCTCAGATCTTTCGCATGCCACTGTCTTCATTTCCGTATACGGAGATGACAAGACAAAGAAGGATGCGATGGATGCTCTCGAGCACGCCAAGGGATTCATCCGCTATGAGGCAGTGCAGGAGATCAAGCTGAGGATCGCCCCCGAGCTGCATTTCAAGCTCGATAACACTCTTGACGAGGCGGCAAGAATGGATGCGCTCATCAGCAAGACCATCGCCGAGGACGAGAGAAGACGTGCTGAACGTGAGAAGCGCGAGCAGGGCAGTGAAAACGTAAGCGAGGATTCAAGCAGCGAAAATGATTGATAAGTATCTGGCAGATTCCGAACGCATAGGAAGGCAGCTCATAGATATGGCTGCCGCTCTCAAGAAGGAGAACGGCGTGTGCCTTATCTTCCTTCACCGGAGCGTTGACGGAGACTGCGTAGGTTCCGCATGCGGTCTTTGCGAGGCACTTCGCAGGATCGGTGTTGAAGCATATGTTGCAATGCCTGAGGAACTCCCTGAGAACATGAATTTCCTGGGAGTTTCCGGACTTCTTTTCGACGTGACTGCAGATACAGATGTCGTGAAAACGTTCAGGGAAAGCGGAATGGTCTTTGACAGAAAGTTCACAAGGGCCATTTCAGTTGACATCTCTGAATCAGACAGGATGGGTGCCTGCGGTGAATACTTCGATAAGTGCCCGAATAAGATAATCATCGATCACCATGCTTCAGTAAGCATGCGTTCGGATAATATGTGGATCGAGCCTGAAGCATCATCTGCCTGTGAGCTCGTATACTATGTTATCTGCTCAACCGCAAAGCTTCTCGGAAAGCCCGTCAGCGCGCTTGCAGACAAGCTCTGCGCGGGCTGCCTTATCGCGGGTATGGTAACAGATACCGGAAGATTCACATACAAGAATACACAACCCGAGACACTTATTTCAGCCGGTGAGCTGATGGCATTAGGAGGAGACATCTCAGCTGTCTGCTATAACCTTTTTGATCTCAAGAAAAAGTCTAAATTCAGGCTTTCCGCAGCGGCACGCTCTAAGGCGGAGTTCCTCTGTGACGGCCAGTTTGCGATAAGCGTTGTACCTTATTCGATGTTTAAGGAATACGGAGCAGGTTCAGACGGAGTTGATGACGTAGTTTCCGCGTTAAGGGACGTTGACGGCGTTGAGGTCGCTATCGTATTAAGGGAACTCGAAAACGGCGAGATCAGAGGTAACGTCAGATCCAATGACGGTTTTAATTCCGCAGCATTTGCAGGAATTTACGGCGGCGGCGGACACCTGCGCGCAGCCGGTTTCACAGTTAGAGACCGGAAGATAGACGCTCTTGCCGATGAGGTCAGGGAGCGTGTGGAAAAACTCCTATGATCTTTGACGGAGTCATCCTCGTAGACAAACCCGAAGGCTGGACGTCATTCAAGACGGACAGTGCGATAAAGAAACTGACCGGCTCACGTAAGGCCGGTCATTTAGGTACGCTCGATCCCTTTGCAACGGGCCTTCTGCCTGTGTTCTGCGGCAAGGGACTCAAGTACCTCAGATTCTGCGAAGGCTACGACAAAGAGTATCAGTGCAGGGCAGTTTTCGGTGCGGTTACGGATACCGGAGACTGCACGGGCGAAATCCTTTCAGAGAACTATCCTTCTGAAGAAGAGATGGCTGAACTCGTGTCGACAGACTTTGCGAAAGTGCGTGAAGCATTTGCAAAGATCGCAAAGATGACGGAGCAGAAACCGCCTTCATATTCCGCTAAGAAGATTGGCGGAGTAAAGGCTTACGACCTTGCAAGAAAAGGTGAGGAAGTAGATCTCCCTCCTGCGAAGATAAAGATCTACAGCCTTGTGATAGATAAGATCGAAAAGCTCGAAAAGGGCTTTGCCGTTGAGTTTACGTGTCACTGTTCCAAGGGTACTTACATCAGGACCATCTGCACCGATTGTGGTGAGATGTTAGGTTACGGTGCTTATGCCAAGAATTTGAGAAGGACTAAAAACGGACCTTTTGGAATTGAAAACGCTCATGTTCCGGATGATCTTTTTATGATGGCGGAAGCTGAAGACTATTCATTCCTCATGGATTCACAGATCGCCATATCACATATTCCTGAAGTCGTGCTTGATGTAAAGCAGGCAAAAGACCTGAGCTTCGGAAAAAAGATAGAATTCAGAGGTGCTGAGGTTACGTCTGAAAAGACATATTACCGCGCAGTCTTTGAAGGAAAAACCATGGCTGTCGTTTATCCCGCGAAAGAGAATGGAAAGACCGTGATGCGCATAGAGAGGTTCTTTGCCAATGATTAAGGTTTGCTCAAGATACGGACTTGATAATCTGCCTTTCATACCCGGCGGCCGCGTCATGGCCCTCGGCATGTTTGACGGCTTTCACCAGGGGCATACTGACATAATAAAGAGTGCGGTTAGACTTGCCGAAAGATCAGGCGTGCTGACATGTGTGCAGACTTTCAGAAACCTCGGAAAGAACGGTGAAGACAGACTTCTTTACACCATGGAAGAGCGCGTCAGGATGCTTGAGGAATTAGGCGTTGATGAGATGCTCGTTCTCAATTTTCCGCAGGTGAAGGACATGAGTCCCGAAGAATACTGCGAACAGATCCTTAAGATGCGCACCGGCGCAGCGGCCTTGTTTATCGGTCATGATTACAGGTACGGCAAGGGTGCTGCAGGAGACGAGTTCCAGCTTAAGAAATTTGCGTCCGAAAACCAGATGAGCCTTCGTGTTATAAGCGACAGGATCTTAGAGGGAACGGACCGCAGGATATCGACCACGTGGCTTAGGGAAGCTCTTTCTGAAGGTGACTGCGAACTTGCAGCGAAGATGTGTGAAGGACGCTTTTATTTCTATACCGGCCGCGTTGCGCACGGAAAGCATGCGGGCACATCAATGGGTTTCCCGACTGCAAATCTCGAGATACCCGAAGACAAATTCGTCGTAAGACGCGGAGTGTACTGCTCGCGCGTAACACTTGGCAGCCGCGTGCTCTACGGAGTGACGAACATCGGAAGAAGACCGACTGTCGAGGATGCGGTAAATGATGTTGCAGAGACATTCATCTTTGATTTCGATGAGGATATCTACGGTGCTTCCATCAAGGTGGAACTCATGAAGTTCTTAAGGCCTGAGCAGCCTTTTTCGGGCATTGAGGAACTCAAGGCTGCCGTTGAAGACAACAAGAAACAGGCGAGAGAATTCTTTTCGTCCCTTACTTAATTCAATAAATATTTAAATTTTGTCCATTGGAATTTTTGCATCTGCGTGTAAAAATGTCTTTAGAAGTTAAAGCCATGGGCATTAGCCCTTTGTTGATATAAGGATCGCTTCGAAGCATGAACGAAATGAGCAAACGCCAGAAACGCAAAAACAGCCTTGCCGCTTTGAGCAAGGCCATGCGATATCTTATTGAGAATGCGTATACTTTTACCGTTGCGGTAATGGGTCTCGTTCATGCGACCCTTGCAATTATCTTCTTTATCGCAGGCGTGGATGAATTGTGCCAGTTCAATATCGTCAGTGTCATTATCTACGCATTCTGCTTTATCCTGTGCCATCTTGGACACATCCTTCCGGTTTATGCAAGCATCATTCTCGAAGTTACGATCTATTCGGTTGTATCCACGTATTATGTCGGATTGCGCTGCGGAACGTACTGCTTCCTGTTCTCGATCATACCGATCATCATCTACTTCGGAAGCAGCCTGTTTAAGGGAGCGCAGAGATGGGGCGTCGTATTGATGCTCGTTTTGAATTTCGTGATGTTTGTTGCACTTTATGTCAGCTTCTTCCGTACACCGCCGGTATATGAAGTTTCACCTACGATCATGCTGATACTGGTCATCCTTTCATCATTTGCGATGGTCTTTGCGACGCTGTTCTATAATGCGATGTATATCTATTCAAGCGAGAACCAGCTCAATATCCTTGAAAAGAAGAATCAGCAGCTTTCGGCAGTAGCTCATGAAGATTCGCTTACCAGTCTTTTAAACCGCCGCGGATTTTTGCCTGTGGTAAGTGACCTCATGGAAGATCCGTCAGACCGTTTCAGCATCGCATTCTGCGACCTGGATGATTTCAAGCGCATCAACGATTCATACGGTCATGAGGCAGGCGATGAAGTCCTCAAGCATGTCACGACCATGATCAAGCGCGAGCTTCCCGGCTGCGACATCTGCAGATGGGGCGGTGAGGAGTTCGTTATCCTTTTGAACGGCTGCGACCTTCAGACTGCGAAGAGTAAGGCAGAGAGACTCAGAAAGAGCATCGAATCCAATCCTACGGACTTTTTCGGCAAGAAGATCTTCGTGACCACAACGATCGGTCTCGAGGAAAACAAAGAGATATATTTTAAGCCGGAAGACATCATCAAAGTCGCTGATGCTCGCATGTATTACGGCAAGCAGCACGGGAAGAATATCCTGATAGCTGAAGATCCCGAATAGTTCCATTTATTACTGAAAATATGCCTGTTTTCGGCTGCGGTAAAATTGTGGCAGTAAATTACTTTGACTGTCAAAGCACTTTACAGTGATTTTTTTCAATGCTATTATCACGCTAACAAAGGTCAGTCCTGAAGGGAGGCGGAATAATGGATTTTGAAGAATTCGGGATCATCTGTTTTCTTTTCGTTGTTCCATACGCAATTGCGCTTCAGATATTGCTTGCGGTATTCGTTTCGAAGTATGCTGCCGCCCGCAGGGAACTGAATCAGAGGGGTAGGGGACAGCAGCCGTTAAGTCAGACTCCGGTGCAGTCTTATACTTCCGCTCCCGCAATGCAGACCACGCCCGCAGTTCAGGCAACGGTGCCACAGGTTCAGCCTGCTGTTCAGGTTCCTGCACCAGCTGCAAGAGCCGCACAGCCTGCCATTCAGTCTCCGGTGCCTGTAGCGCCTGCCGCTCCGAAAAAAACCAAGAGGATCAGCAGCACGAGCATCACTTTCGGTGTCGGCGTCCTGCTCCTCACGATAGTCGGTGCGGCCTTCATTTCAGTATCCTGGAGTTTCATGGGCGATGCCGCGAGAGCAGTTACGCTCCTTGCAGCAGTAGCAGTCGTATATTTCCTTTCATTCCTTTCGGGAAAAGTGTTAAAGCTGAGACAGACTGGCTTTGCGTTCTATACGTTGGCGGGATTCTTAGGTCCGATCGTCATCGTAGGACTCGGAATGTTCAAACTCTTCGGGAAAGGATTCTCTTTTGAAAACGGACACGGCTGGATCGTTGCCGCAGTAGCGGCGGCCGTGATGGCAGTTTCAGCCGCAGCAGGTAAGATGATCTACAAGTCGGGCTTTTATACCGGCATCACATATTTCTCTGCCACATGGCTTGTCGTTTTCCTCGCAGGACAGCTCGGAGAAGCCTCAGAACGCTATTATCCGCATGAATATATCTTCGTTGCTCTGGCTGTTTTAACATTGTTACTCCGCATCATCATGCTGCGTACGGGTGATCTGAGAAAGCTTTCATTTAAGATCTACGCGGAAGTCATGTCATATTCTACGGCATTGTATATGATCGTTTCTTTGTTTGCGTCCGGCGGTGACGGTGATCTTCTCCTGTTTGCGGGAGCTGTACTTTCAAATGCTGAACTGATGCTCCATGCAAGGTTTACCAAGGGCAGGGAATGGGTAAGATACCTGCTTCCCGTTGCAGGCGCGGCGCTTTACGGATTTGTCCTGATCGAGACCGGGTATCCCGAAAACATCTGGATGATCTTCGCGGTTCTCACGGTTCTTTTCGCTGCATATTTCTTACTCAAAGTACGCACGCTTTTCTCGGATCTTTTAATACCGTCGCTTCTGACATTTACCGTTCTTTTATTTGATCTGGAAGAAAGAGAACAGCTGTTTGCACCGGTAGCAATAGCAGCCGGCATTGCATGTGCCATGGCGGTCCTCGCGTCTGTGTTTAAGACAAATAAACCTTCGGGCGGAATCAATGCGGGATTCGCATCCGTCTGGTATTACATAATGAGCGCTGAAGTTATGCTCGCCATACTCGGCAATTCCGATGAGACGAATTACTTTGTCTTTGTGCTTCCCGCAACATTTGCCGCAGCGCTCGTGCTGACTTATGTAAGGACGGTCAAAGACGATTACAGGATAAGGATCGCGGCAGAAGTGCTCCTTTGGTCTTCAATCGTTATGGGTGCGAACGGACTGAGGATAGCACGTGATTTCGATGTGGAGCCTAACAGCATCATGCTCATAAAGCTTGTTGTAAACGGCGTTCTTGTGCTGCTCGATGCAATCCTCCTAACGTATAACTACTATCTCGGTGCAAAGAAGAAGGAAGGACTTTCCGTTCCTGCTCTTATTGTTACTGCGCTTGCCGTTAACGCGCCGTTTTTTGTATCTCTTGCTCCCGTTGTATATGTCGAGCTTCAGAACAACAGGATCTTCGATATGAAGATCGCCGCTATACCGCTATGTATCATCATGATGCTGATCCTCGTCCTGATGCGTTATGTGCCTCTTTTAAAAAAGGATAAGTTCGCTCTCTACACAAAGTTTCTTGTTCATGCTGTAAGTGCATTCCTGGTCATCTGGGCATGTGCAACCACAATTGAATGGGAGCCTTGGGTAATGCTCGTTCTGATGCCGGTGATAATGATAGCGCTTTATTTCTGCGGGAACAGGTTCATGATCTTCATACCTGCGGTAATACTCGATCTTGCAGCAGACGGTTTCTTAAGAAGCCTGCCTGTAATGGAGAACAAGGACCTGTACAATTTTACCTTGTTCGGACTTGTTATCGTGCTGGCTCTGATCGGAAGGCTGTTCTTCCCGAAAAAGGCATTCTCCTCCAAGGGTATCGACTATCTTTCTTTTATGCCCGTTTTCCTGATGCTCAGTCAAAAGAGAACCGACTACGCGGCCATGCTGTTATTCATTGCATGGGGACTTATAGCCTTCAACTACATCGGAAGATCGCACATACCGGCGAAGGTCGTTGCTGCCATTGCTTCAGTCCCGATCGCTGTTGCAATAACAGTTCAGCCGTTCATTGACATCCCTAAAGGTTACATGTGCGAATTCATACTCGCCGTAATGCTCCTTTATGCGGCCGTCATGAGATTTGCCGTCAAGCCTGCCGAAGACCGGATCATGAAATTCATATGGTTTGGATTTGTAGCGGCTGCCGTAGTAAGTGAAGGCATTTCAGCGGCATGCACAGGCGATAATGTGGATCTTCTGATCACGGGCGTTGCCGCCGTAGGTATTTTCTTATTTTCTTTTATCAAAAAGAACAAGCTATGGTTTATACTTGGTATTGTGTCTCTCATCGGCATTGCGGTCTATCTGTCTGCGACGTTCTGGTCTTCAATGGCATGGCTGTTGTACCTGCTCATCGCGGGAACGATCCTGATAGTGATCGCTGCCGGAAACGAATGGCGCAAGCGTCATTCATCGGAAGGCAGAAAACTGTTCAAGGAATGGACCTGGTAAGCTTATGAATGGCGTTCTTACAAGCTTGGCATTTATGTATGTCACACTTATGCCGGTGATATTTGCAGGAGTACTCAACATGGTATTCTGCAAGCTTCCCATACTCGGTTTCATGAAAAAACCGATCGATGGCGGGAAGAACTTCAGCGACGGCAGACGCATCTTCGGCGAAAACAAGACATGGAAGGGTTTTGCCGGATATGTGATATTGGGAACGCTCATGACGCTTCTCTGGGGCTTCATCTGCAAAGCATCACCCGTGCTTGCTTCTCATGATTTCTTCTACCTCGAGCACGAGAACAAGGTAACATACAACCTTCTCGTCGGAGTGCTCGTAGGCATCGCCTATGCGCTTTTCGAGCTGCCCAACAGTTTCATGAAAAGACGTATGGGAATCGAGCCCGGAAAGACCATGAAAGGCTGGCAGAAAGTGCTGTTCGTTTTCCTTGATCAGGCAGATTCGATATTCGGATGCGTACTGGTTGTCTGCATCTTCCATCCGCTGCCTGTGTGGTTTTATTTCGTGTATGTAATCGTCGGAGCGGTGACGCACATAATCTTCAACATGCTTTTGTATTTCGCACACCTCCGCAAGAATATGTTTTAACAGGATGTTTTATGATCTACAGAATTAGCACAGGACCTGAAAGCACAAAATCTGAATGCGGCAACAAAGCCGGCAATCTCATCGAGATGAGGAAAGCAGGCTTTAACGTTCCGGACGGAATTGTTTTCGATGCAGATGAATACCGCTCATTCGTTTCGAATAACGGTATCGCAAAGAAGATATCCGAGCTCATGTCAAAGCTTACTGCTGATAACGCAGCTCAGACAGGCGAACAGATCGAATCCCTTTTCGACGGCCTTAAGGCAGACACGGAAATGGTAAGC
This sequence comes from Clostridiales bacterium, assembly GCA_017509205.1. Lineage (GTDB taxonomy): Bacteria > Bacillota > Clostridia > Saccharofermentanales > Saccharofermentanaceae > Saccharofermentans. The sequence goes on from JAFWQF010000024.1 coordinate 40,087, forward strand.
AGGATAGCTTCGATGACTGATCCGTCCAAGAGCTATGCAGTCAGGAGCAGCGCCACAAAAGAGGACCTCGCAGAGTTTTCTTTCGCTGGACAGTATAAGACGTATCTCAATACCAATGGTGCTGAAAACATCGCTGATAAGGTAATAGAATGCTACCGTTCGATGTTCGACAAAACAGGCATCAGTTATATCGCAACCAATAAGATCGCATCAGAAGATCTTGCGATGGCAGTCGTCGTTCAGGAGATGGTCAATTCAGACATCAGCGGCATCTGCTTTACGGTCAATCCGGTAACCGGAAACGACAAGACGATGCTCATCGAAGTCGTTAAGGGCCTGGGTGAAAACATCGTAAGCGGAAGGGTCAATCCCGAGCAGTACGGTTACGACAGATATGAGATGAAGGGCATTGGCAGCAACGGCACTTTGCTTGAGCCCGACATGCTCGAAAAGATGGGCAGGACGTTTGCCGACATCCAGCTTCATTTCGGCTATCCGTGCGACATAGAGTTTGCCGTCGAAAACGGAGAGCTTTATATTCTTCAGTCGAGGAGCATCACCAAGATCAATTACGGTGACCTCAAAGATATCTGGACAACCGCGGACTTTAAGGACGGCGGTGTTTCCGCATCGGTATGCACTCCGTACATGTGGAGTCTTTACGAATACATTTGGGAATACAGTTTCAGGAAGTTCCTTCTTGATTCG
>JAFWQF010000025.1 GCA_017509205.1 Clostridiales bacterium
ACCGGCAAGATCGTTGTCATCGGTTCAGGTGTCAACAAGGAAGCTGTCAAAGGCCTGTTCGCAATCTGACGGCTTTTGGGTATTGAGGGGAAGTTACAATGGCAAAAAAGGGACTGAAGATCATAGTCGTCGGCGCAGGCAAGGTCGGAGACACGCTTGTTAACCGTCTTGCTGACGAGGGACACAATCTGGTCATCATCGATAAGAACGCTGAAAGGTTCTCGCAGCTGGAAAATCAATGCGACTGCATGTGCATTACAGGCAGCGGCGCAAGCCATGAGGTGCTTCAGGAAGCAGGCGCTTCTTCTGCAGACCTCTTCATTTCCGTTACCGAATCAGATGAGCTCAACCTCCTCTGCTGCACCATTGCAAGGCAGTTCAACAACAAACTCGCCACCATTGCGCGTGTCAGAAATCCTGAGTACGTAAGCGACGTCAACTATCTTCGTTCAAGACTCGGTATCGAGATGATCATCAATCCTGAATACGAGGCAGCCGTAGAGGCTTCCCGTCTTCTCTACCTCCCTGCCGCGTTATCGGTTAACTCTTTCGCGCACGGACAGGCAGAGCTCGTAAAGATCCAGATCCCCGAAGGAAGCATCCTTGACGGTAAGACCATCGCATATTTGGGTCAGAACATCACCAACAACATCCTTATCGTAGGTGTTGAGCGCGGCTCTGAACTGACCATCCCGAACGGTTCATTCGAACTCAAGGCCGGAGACATCATTTCCTATGTTTCCACCCGTAAGGACAATTCACATTTCTTAAGATCGATCGGTTTCAATACCAGATCGGTCAAGAGTTCCCTCATAGTCGGAGGCGGAACCTGCGCCTACTATCTGGCAGATCTGCTCATCAAATCCGGCATCGAGGTCACTATCATCGAGAGAAGCAGCAGCCGCTGTGAGGAACTCTGCGACCTTCTCCCCAAAGCAACGATACTTAAGGGCGACGGAACGAACGAATCCATCCTTGACGAGGCCGGAATCCGTGATGTTGACTCCGTTATAGCCCTTACCGGTCTTGACGAAGAGAACATCATGCTCGCACTGCACACCAAGGCGGTTTCAAACGCAAAAGCCATCACCAAGATAAACAAGATCACTTTCACGAAGGCCATCGAAAGCCTGAATCTCGGAAGCGTCATCTACCCTAAATACATAACTGCCGAGAGAATAATCTCAAGCGCAAGAGCCAGACAGGCCACCATTGGAAGCAACCTCGAGGTCATGTACAGTCTTTTCAACGACAGGGCCGAAGCTTGTGAATTCAAGGTTAAGGAAGCTTCCAGGGTTACCGGTGTCCTCCTTAAGGATCTCAACCTCAAACCCGGTATGATCATCTCTTTCATCAGCCGTGACGGAAAGATCATCATCCCCACCGGTTCTGATCAGATCAACATCGGCGACAATGTCATGGTTGTCACAACCAAGAAGGGTTTCACGGAACTCTCCGACATACTGAGATGAAGATAAAGCTGCAGATCTACATTTTAGGCAAGGTCATGTCCATCGAAGGAGTACTTATGCTCCTGCCGGTCATCTGCGGTCTTATCTACACGGAGTACCGAAACACGTTCATCTATCTGGTCCTCGCGGCATTCTACATTGCAGCGGGAACCATCATCTCTCATAAAAAGCCTGAAAACATGACTTTCTATCTGAAGGACGGATGCATTGCAACGGCATTGAGCTGGATCGTCCTTTCGGTCTTCGGCTGCCTGCCTTTCGTCATGACAGGCGAGATACCGTCTTTCACGAATGCGATGTTTGAGACGGTTTCCGGATTTACCACGACCGGAGCGAGCATACTGACCAACGTTGAAGGTCTTACACACATATCACTTCTCTGGAGATCCCTGACTCACTGGATTGGCGGAATGGGAGTGCTTGTGTTCCTTCTGGCAGTCGTCCCCATGTCGGGCGGCTCCAACCTCAACCTCATGAAAGCGGAGAGCCCGGGGCCTTCCGTCGGAAAGTTCGTACCGAAGGTACGTGCCACTGCCAAGGCTCTTTATCTCATATATCTTGCACTCACCGTTCTTGAGATACTGGTGCTGATCGTTGCGGGAATGCCTGTATTTGACAGTGTCTGCTCTGCATTCGGAACAGCCGGTACGGGAGGATTCGGTATCAGGAACGACAGTTTTGCATCGTACGCGCCTCACATCCAGTGGATAGTCGCGGTGTTCATGATACTGTTCGGCGTCAATTTCAACTTCTATTACCTGATCCTCGCCAAGCAGCCCGGCAAGGCTTTAAAACTCAGTGAAGTCAGGGTTTATCTGGCGATAATACTTGCTTCCACGGTTCTCATCACCGTAAACATCTTCAGGATGGCCGGTGCTCCCGGTGAAGCGGCGAGACATGCTTTCTTCCAGGTTGCCACCGTAATAACGACGACCGGATTTGCCACGACCGATTTCGACAAGTGGCCCACACTGTCCAAGATGATACTGGTTATCCTGATGTTCTGCGGTGCCTGCGCCGGTTCCACGGGCGGCGGCGTCAAAGTGTCACGTGTCCAGATCAGGTTCAAGATGATCGCACGCGAGATCGCAAGCTACATAAACCCCAGAGCGGTCAAGAAAGTTCAGATCGACGGCAAGGCCATTGATCCCGAGCTTGAACGTTCGGTATCGGTCTATTTCTTCGTCTTCATGCTGATATTCCTGGGATCCACTCTGATCGTAGGTTTTGAGGGACACGACCTCGTAACGACGTTCACTTCAGTTGCGGCTACGATCAACAACATCGGCCCCGGTCTTTCAATGGTAGGACCTACGAGCAACTATGCTTTCCTGACGGGACTTTCCAAATGGGTACTTATCTTTGACATGCTTGCCGGACGCCTCGAACTCTTCCCCTTGATCATCTTCCTCAACCCTCTTGCATACAAGGGTTCATTCAAGGGCCTGTTTGCGGGAAAACAGAAGTGATCAGAGCTCGTAAGGCTTGGGATCCACTCTCGTATATCTGATAATCTCATCCATCCTGTCACGGTCAAGGAACGCCACGAGCGAGAATGCCTTTCCCGATTTTCCGGCACGCGCGGTACGGCCGATGCGGTGGAGATAGAGTTCGTTTTCTTTTGGAATGTCGTAATTGAATACCGCTTCTATGTCGTCAACGTCAATGCCTCTGGCAATAACGTCAGTCGCAACCAGAACATCAAACTTGCAGGCGCGGTATGCGTCCATGACGCGGTTTCTGGTGCCCTGTCCTATGTCGCCGTGAAGCACTTTCGCGGAAAGCCCGTTTGCCACGAGCCTTGCTCCGACCTTCGAAGTCTGATCCTTGGTGTTGCAGAACACTATGACCTTCTTGAGGTCTTCCTTTGCCATGATCCTCATGATGGCGCTGAGCTTGTCTTTCTCGGGGCACTCCACAATGTACTCTTCGATGTCAGGATGGTCTTCTGCCTTGGGCATGACATCGATCTCGGCCGCGCCATCCATGAATTCCCAGATGATGTCCTGGATCTCCCTCGGCATAGTCGCCGAAAAGAGCGCTATCTGCTTGTCGCTCGGAGTGAGCGCCATTATTCGCCTGATGTCGCGGATGAATCCCATCTTGAGCATTTCATCAGCCTCATCAAGAACGAGTGTGTATATCTGTGAGATGTCGACATAGTTTCTGCCGACCATGTCGAGAAGTCTTCCGGGAGTAGCAACGATCACCTGGGGCTTTTTGGCGAGCTTTTCCTTCTGTATGTTCATGCTCTGGCCGCCGATGAGGGAAGCTATGCGGAATCCCTGGATGTTGCGGGCAAGTGTTTTAAGTTCTGACGTGATCTGAAGGGCGAGTTCTCTCGTAGGGCTCATGATAAGGGCCTGAACGAACTTGGCATCAAGATTGAGATACTCGAGGATCGGTATGCCGAAAGCAAACGTCTTTCCGGTACCTGTGGGAGCCTTGGCGATGACGCTCATGTTGTCCATGAGGAGAGGGATCGCTTTCTGCTGAATGGTGGTGGGACGTTTGACTCCCATCTTTTTCAGGGATGCCATTACTTCAGGCGAAAGGTCTAAGTCCTCAAAAGTAAGCTCGTCTTCCATAATTACCCCGGCCGTCAGAATGTATATGTGTTTTTCTTGCTGATCGTCTTGTGATCGAATATGTCAGCCAGCGGATCTTTCGAAGCATCCTTCTCAAGGCACTCGAGCACGTACTCGGCAACTGCGATCTGGGTCTTTGTCAGATACCAGCCTCTGCCGGAACCTGATATGTCGAAAGCTGCTTCTTCACCGCTGTCGGCAATGACGATCTTGAATCCGTCCGGAAGAGAGACCTCGATGTTTGCCAGTGCAACAGGCACTTCATCGGGTACGTCAAAACCGTCGTAGTTCTTCTTCTCGAGCTCCTTTGCGGGAGTAAAAGTGATCTTCACGTCGTTCTTGGCGGTAACGACATGGTATCTGTATTCGGGTGAACCGCACTTCAGATAGTCATCGCTGATCTTATAGTTATGCATTTCCATCATCCAGGCAGTGACGTCGATCCAGTGTGTGCCGAGCCAGCCGGAATCAAGGCCCTTCACACCGTCGTAGGTATGAATTGCCGCATTGACATTTACAGTATTCTTGAGGATCACGTTCTTGACGGTGCAAGGAAATGCGCCGTTGCCGTATTCCGTATATGTGGCGTAAGTGGTCTGTTCGGTTTCTTTGGAAGTCTCTTCCGTGCTTTCCGTTGTGGATTCGGTAACCGTTTCAGAATCCGTAGTCGCGGGTGTCTCAGACGGAATTGTCACTTCAGGTTTCTTGTGACATCCTGACGCTAAAAGAATGGCGGCTGTCATTGCCGCTGCCGTTATCCTGATCTTAAGATTCAATTCAGTATTCCTCCGGACTTAATACAAATAGAATTATACTTTATATAAGAAGTTTTTAACGGCAATTTTGTAAGTAAATGGCTTTTTCGATAAATTGCTATAATTAGTGAAAAAAGTTTATCGGGAGGTTGCTCAATATGGCCAATCGCGTATTCCTCATAGTTCTTGACAGTTTCGGCATCGGGGGCGCGCCTGACGCTGACAGGTTCAATGACGAGGGCAGCAACACGCTGGCAGCCGTTCTTTCATATTCAGACAGGCCGTTTCCCAATCTCGAGAAGATGGGCCTGCTCGCTATCGACGGCGAGTACGATCCCCGCATAACCGGCTACCTTTCAAAACAGAAGACCATCTTCTCCCCCATTGGTTCTTATGCACGCGTAAGAGAGCTCTCTGCGGGAAAAGACTCCACGATAGGCCACTGGGAGATCGCAGGCATAATGTCAGGCAAACCCCTGCCTACATATCCGGACGGATTTCCCGATGAGATAATCGAAGCCCTTTCAAAAGCAACAGGCAGAGGGATCCTCTGCAACAAGCCTTACAGCGGCACCGCGGTCATAGCCGACTACGGTGAGGAACACATGAAGACCGGCAGTCTCATCGTCTACACTTCCGCTGACAGTGTTCTGCAGATCGCAGCTCATGAGGACATCGTTCCGATAGCCGAGCTCTATGACATCTGCACCAAGGCAAGAGAGATAATGTCAGGCGAACACGCTGTCGGGCGCGTAATCGCAAGGCCTTTTACGGGGACTCCCGGCAATTTCGAACGCACGCCGAGACGCCACGACTATTCACTCGAGGCACCTTCCACGACGATGCTCGACATCCTGAAGGATGCAGGACTCGACGTCATCTCCGTCGGCAAGATTTTTGACCTCTTCGCAGGAAGAGGTATCACCGAATCCAATCCCACGTCAGGCAACACGGAAGGCATTGCAAAGCTGGCCTCCATGACCGGCCGCGATTTCAAGGGCCTTTGCTTCGTAAACCTCGTAGACTTCGACATGAAATACGGTCACCGCAACGACATCAAGGGGTACTGCGAGGCAATGCATGAATTTGACGATGCCCTGGGCGGCATCATTGACAGCCTCAAGGATGACGACCTTCTCATCATCACAGCTGATCACGGCTGCGATCCTTCCACCGTTTCGACTGATCACTCCCGTGAATGTGTTCCTCTCCTGATCTACGGAGACGGCTACCGCGTACCGCACAACATGGGAGAGCTCGCAGGTTTCGGAAACATCGCAAACATCGTCCTCACCGCGCTCCTCGGCAGAGAATACAAACAGCATTTTGCCCCTGCCGCCGCATCCAAGGTCCCGTCTGATGACAACATAATGAGCTATGTCGACCTGACGAATCTCAAGACGACAGCCACAACCGAAGACATAAAGGCGCTTATCGAAAAGGCCGTCTCACAGGACTGCGCATCGGTCTGCATCCCTCCGTGCTTCGTAAGAGATGCGGTCGCAGCATCAGCAGGACGCATCGCGGTATGCACCGTCATCGGCTTCCCGAACGGTTATTCCACGACGGGTTCCAAGATCTATGAGGCAGTTGAAGCCTGTGACAGCGGAGCTTCCGAGATCGACATGGTCATCAACATCAACTTCGTCAAATCCGGACGCATGGATGAAGTCGCAAACGAGATAAAGCTGATCGCTGACGCCGTTCATTCCAAAGGCGCGATCCTCAAGGTCATCATCGAAACCTGCAGTCTTGAAGAGGATGAAAAGATCTCGCTGTGCCATATCGTCACGGATGCAGGTGCCGATTTCATCAAGACATCCACCGGTTTCGGCACTGCAGGCGCCACGGTCGAAGACGTTGCGCTGATGAGCACTAACACCGGTGCTGACGTTAAGGTCAAGGCTGCCGGCGGCATACGCTCAGAAGAAGCAGCCCGTGACATGATAAAAGCGGGCGCGTCCAGAATAGGCGCATCCCGCTTATAAATCCATATTTAGTTAACCGGCCGTCAGACTGAAACCTGGTTCTTGCCTTCGCGCTTGGACTTGTTGAGTTTGCGCTCCGCCCTTGAAAGGATATCGGTAATATCCGGATCATTCTTATTGAACGCTGCAACACCCGCAGAGCCTGAAATGCTGACTCTCCTGTTCTCGAAAACAAAAGGTTCGCTCGAAATCTGCGAGATTATCTTCTTTGCGACAGACAGAGCCGCAACCTTGTCAGTATCGGGAAGGACTACAGCAAACTCGTCTCCGCCCGTCCTGAAGCACGTATCGGCTTTCCTTGTGTTGGTCAGAAGGATGTCTGCGATATACCTCAGGAGCAGGTCGCCGTTCTGCTGTCCGTTCTGGTCATTGAAGAACTTCATGTCATCAAGATCCAAAACTATGATCGAGAATGTGGAGTTATCCTCGCGGTCAACATACATGCTCGCGTACTTCTCGAGTTCTTCGTAGAGGTATCTGCGGTTGTAAAGTCCGCTGAGGTCGTCAACTCTGGTAAGCAGCTCCATCTTCGAGTATGAGATCTGGAGCTCCTTTTCGAGCCTCTTCTCTTCGGTAACGTCCTTGCTGGAACCCCATGTTCCGATGATCTGTCCGTTGTCATCGTAAAGCGGATACTTGGAGCACATGTAATACTTTGTTGTCTCGTCGTCGAGCATCAGCTCCTCGATCATGTTGATGATCGGCATGCCGGTCTGCATGATCGTAAGCTCGGTCTCCCTTGCCGACTGGGCAAAATCCTTCGGGAAATAGTCGAAGTCGGTCTTTCCGAAAGCATCTTCCTGATCTTTCGCACCGAGCTGCTGGATGTGGCCTAAGCTGTTCCAGATGAACCTGGAATCCTTGTCCTTGAAATAGACAGTATCCGTAGAATACTTGCGGATCGTATCGATAACGATCTTGTCGATCTTTCCTCTGGTTGCGGGATCGTTAAAATCCATCATCTGTTCTCCTGACATAAAGTCTTCTCGAAAAGAGATCAGAGCGGCTGGCTCTCTCCTTCCTCGACGGTGATTCCTTCTTTCTTGAGGGCTTCATAGTAAAGATCGGCGGGGAAAGCGGCCGGTGTGAACACGCCGGGCTTGGACCACTTATCAAGGCACATCAGCTTGACTCCCGCGATGATCGCCGAACCGTCAAGATACTCGAGAGCGGAAACACCGTACTTATCGCGTATCTCATCATTGTTGGCGGTTATCTTGTAGAGCCTTGTCAGCACCTTGCCGTTCTTCTGGCCCGTAACATATATCTCGTAACTCGCTTCACCCTTATAAACAACATCTTTCGACTCTTCGGGGGTGACTGTCTCAGCCATCCTCTTAGGCAGGATCTCTGCAACAAGATCGATCGGCCTGACGATTGCATTGCCGACTCTGACAGGTTTGTCGGAAAGAAGGCCCAATCCCCTGAGCATCTCGATCTTCTCCGTGGGAACCTTGCGGCCCTCACGCCTTACGACAGGTTCATAATATGAAGCCTCTTGGATGTCGGGGATCTCCTTGAGGAAATCCGTGATGACCGGGTTGGAGGTCATGAATACCTGCCTGCCGCCCGAAGACTTGGCTTCTTTCGAGAACTCTTCAGTCTGGGTTGCCTTTCCTTCACTGACATAGATGACAGGCTGGGCCGCATTAACGCCCTTGCCCGCATTGGGATTCTTGATGTCTTCGGAATAGAGAACATCTACGTGCTCGCTCTCTCCCGATGCATCCTTCTTCTCGCTCTTATCGGCTGAATCGCCGGGAATGACACAGAATTTTGCAGAACTCACCTCGAAGAAATCGTTCTTAACAGCACTTCTGACAATGGTGGTAAGAACGCCGGGATTGAAACCAGCACCGCATACGGCAGTCTTTTTTGCGTGCTGGAAAGCACCGAATTTCTTGAACTGCTCTGAAAGAAGCGATGTCGGAAGCGGCATGAGCGGAACGCCGCACAGACGTCCGTCGATATAGTCGGCACCGATCTGGGAAGCCATGTCCATGGCAGCCTGCGTAAATTCGGCCGGCATGAGATTTACGATAAGCTCAGGCGCGGTGATCTTTACCATCATCATCGCCGCTTCAAGATTATTGAGGTTTATTGCAGAGGTCGTGACCCTGAATCCGCGTCTGGCTGCGAGATTCTTAATGTCATCACTGTCTTCCCTATTCTCTGAAGCAATAGCTATCCCTGACGCCAGTGAACGGTCGGCGCAAAGCGCCAGAACCAGGCGTTTTGTTATCTCGTTACAACCAAGTATCAATATACGTTTCATCTGAAGTGCCGCCTTTTATAGATCATCTTTACTTAACTATCTATTCTACTTAAAAGATATATAAACGGCAACTTGAAATTGACTGTCAGGCCCCAAAAATCCGATATAAAACTGCATAACGCAAAGGCATGTTTTTCTATGCTTTTTGAGATAATTGCGAATTTCGCTCTATGGATTTCGAGGGTAAGATACTTTTGTTTATTTCTGACGAAAAAGGAGATTTTGTTATGAAACCTTTTACACGCAAACTGATGTCCGTAATCATCGCGGCTTCATTCTGCTTTGGTCTTGCTTCATGCTCCAAGACTCCCGCAGCTTCTTCAGCAGCTTCTGAGACAACAACAGCTGCTGAGACAAAGGCTTCCGAGTCTGAGACATCTGCTGCAGAATCAAAGGCAGAGATCAAGACAGTTGCAGCAGGCAAGCTCACAATGGCTACTAACGCAACTTTCCCTCCGTATGAATACCATGAGGGTGACAAGATCGTAGGCATCGATGCTGAGATCGCTAAGGCCATCGCTGACAAGCTCGGTCTTGAGCTCGTAATCGAGGACGTTGCTTTCGATTCCATCATCGCAGGCGTTCAGGCAGGCAAGTACGATATCGGATGCGCAGGCATGACAGTTACTGAGGACAGACTTAAGTCCGTTAACTTCTCAACTTCTTATGCTACAGGCATCCAGTCCATCATCGTTAAGGAAGGTTCCGAGATCAAGACGATCGACGACCTCATCAAGGGCAAGTACAAGGTCGGCGTTCAGTCCGGCACAACAGGCGACATCTACATGTCCGATGCCGAGAACGGCGGAGTAGGTGAAGACAGGATCGACCGTTACAACAACGGAAACGACGCTGTCGTTGCTCTCCTCGCAGGCAAGATCGACGCGATCTGCATCGACAACGAGCCCGCTAAGGCTTATGTTGCAGCAAACAAGGGTCTTTCTATCCTTTCAACACCTTTCACGGAAGAGAAGTATGCCATCGCTATCAGCAAGGATAACGAGGCTCTCCTCAAAGCCATCAACGGCGCTCTCGATGAGCTCACCAAGGACGGCACAATCGCTAAGATCGTAGAGAAGTACATCCCTACAAAATAAGTTTTAGCTAAGCAAAACAAAGCACAAACCGCGGAAATAGGTCTTTATTTCCGCGGTTTTCTTATTTACAATAGAAGAACTGTTTTTTGCGGGGGAACTGATCTGATGATTTCCATATTGTCAAATGCTTATGCGGCTGTTGTCACCCTGGCTGGTGAAGCGGCTGAGCAGTCTTCATCCGGTTGGTTCGGAGACCTTTGGAATAAGCTCAAGGACGATTTCATAAACAATTTCATCACCAAAGACAGATACATGTATCTGTTGAAAGGTTTGGGCGTCACATTCGAGGTCACCTTTTTCGCGGCGCTCCTCGGTATTTTCCTTGGCATCGTGATCGCACTCATCAGGTCTTCACACGACAAGCTCGCGGATGAGCTCCGCCCCGGTTTCCTCAAGGGACTCCTCGGCGTCTTAAACGCACTTTCCAACCTGTATCTTACGATCATCCGCGGAACACCTGTGGTCGTTCAGCTCATGATCGCTTATTTCATTATCTTCGCGGCTTCCAACAACAAAGTCCTCGTCGCGATCCTCGCCTTCGGAATTAACTCCGGCGCTTACGTTGCCGAGATCATCCGAAGCGGAATCATGAGCATCGACATCGGACAGTTTGAGGCAGGTAGATCCCTGGGATTCGGTTATATCCGCACCATGATCTACATCATCATCCCCCAGGCTTTCAAGAACGTCCTCCCTGCCCTTGCAAACGAATTCATCGTCCTCATCAAAGAGACCTCGGTATCCGGTTACGTCGGACTCCAGGATCTCACAAAGGGCGGAGACATCATAAGATCAAGAACTTATTCCGCGTTCATGCCACTCATCGCTGTCGCGGCCATATATCTCATCATCGTCATCTTCTTCTCGAAGCTCGTGACGCTGCTTGAAAGGAGGCTGAGAAACAGTGATCGCTAATAAGGGAGACGTGATCATCTCGGTAAAGGATCTCAAGAAATACTACAACGGTGAGGAGATAAAGGCACTCGACGGCATCACGACCGACATCAAGAAGGGCGAGGTGGTTGTCGTTATCGGACCTTCAGGTTCGGGCAAATCGACGTTCCTTCGTTCACTCAATCTGCTCGAGCGCCCCACTTCGGGCACCATTACATTCAACGGTACCGACATTACTTCAAAAGCTACGGACATCAACAAGCTGAGGCAGAAGATGGGAATGGTCTTCCAGCATTTCAACCTCTTCCCTCACCTGACCATCATGAAAAACATGACGCTGGGCCCGATAAAGCTCCGCGGCATATCAAAGGTCGAAGCTGAAAAGAAAGCCAGGATCCTCCTCGACAGAGTAGGTCTCGGTGACAGGGCTGATGCTTATCCGTCACAGCTTTCAGGCGGACAGAAACAGAGGATCGCCATCGTAAGGGCTCTTGCGATGGACCCTGAGGTAATGCTCTTTGACGAGCCTACCAGCGCTCTCGACCCTGAAATGGTAGGAGAAGTTCTGGAAGTTATGAAGCAGCTTGCCAAGGCAGGCATGACCATGGTCTGCGTAACCCACGAAATGGGTTTTGCACGCGAAGTCGGAACGCGTGTTATTTTCATGGACTGTGGTAAAATAATCGAGGAAAACACACCGGAACAGATTTTCACCAACCCTAAGAATGAGAGATTGGTATCGTTCCTCAACAAGGTGTTGTAATAAAGGAGGAAAAGATTATGTTTTGTGAAAATTGCGGATCACAGATCGCTGACGGCAGCGCGATCTGCCCTAATTGCGGAGCAGCAGTAAGAGCTACATCAGGTGCGGCAGCAGCTCAGCCGGTTCAGCCTGCACAGCCCGTTCAGCCTGTTTACCAGCAGCCCGTTTATCAGCAGCCTGCTTACCAGCAGCCCATCTATCAGCAGCCCGCAGGCGGCAGCAAGGGTCTTGCCATCACCGCTCTCATCCTCGGTATCTGCGGACTCGTTTTCTGCTGGATCCCGATCTTCGGCATTCTCATTGCCGTAGCAGGTCTTATCTGCGGTATCCTTTCATTTAAGAATCCCAACGGCAAGGGCATGGGAATCACAGGTTTCATCCTTTCCATCATCGGCATCGGCATCGGTCTGATGTACACGATCGCTATCTTCGGTTCTACAAGCTTCACCAAGTCTTACAGCTCAGTAAGCCGTTCGATCAGCCGTTCCATCAGCCGCAGCCGCAGCCAGAGCCTTTCCAGAAGCCGCAGCCTGAGCCGTTCAAGAGCAAACAGAGACGACATCATCGCTTCTGCTGACAGCGCGCTCCACATCGGCGGTTATGTAGTTACTTTCGGTGAGTGATCACTTAACTGACTGAACAGATAATTCAGGGGCTGTCTCATACGAGGCAGCCCCTTTCTTTTTTCTCTTATACCGTACTGTCAGTTCAGAAACTGTACTACCGGTCCGGTATAAGGGAGTTTCTGAACTGTATATACGCAGCTTTATTTTTTCAGTGTCTCGTCGTAAGAGTAGTTTTTCTCGAGGAAATCGTCACCCTTGATCGCTTCTGTCTTTGAAAGTCCCGGGTAATCAAGCTGCCTCATGACTTCGTAGATCGCGACCGCACAGGCATTGGAAAGATTGAGGCACCTGCACTCTGCAGCCATCGGTATCCTGAAGCACCTGTCCATGTTGGCGCGGAGTATCTCTCCCGGGATGCCGGTGCTCTCCTTGCCGAAAACAAGGTATATCTTCGAGCTCTTCCCTGCCGTTTTGAAATCGATGTCAGAAGGCGGGACTTTTCCGTATCTCGTCATGAAGAAATATTCTCCTTCATTGGCGGCAACGAAACTCTTCCAGTCATCGTAGAGCTTATAGTCAGCCCATGTTATGTGATTGGTGGTGGATCTTCTGAACTTCGGGTCCTCAATGTCAAAACCGAGCGGCTTTATTATGTGCAGTCCGCATCCTGCAGCAACGCATGTACGCATTATGTTGCCGGTATTCTGAGGGATCTCCGGCTCAAAAAGGACTACGTTTACCTTTTCCTCATTCATCATCGTCAATGCCGGCCGTTTCTTTTACTTCGACCTTAACTTCAGTCTTAGGGAGTTCAAACTCAGTAACGTTGAACGATACGATGCCTGTCTCCGCAGCTGCCTCGGCAATGTTGAGCATATGGTCACCCAGACGCTCAAAGTCGGTAAGCATTTCGGAATAGATGACGCATGCATCACCTGAGCAGATGCCTGCTTTGAGTCTTTCGAGCTGATGCTCGCGGTATACGTCGGTAAGATCGTCGATCTTCTGCTCGACCTGTGCCATCTTGATATGTACTGAAGAAGTCTTGGACTTGACCATGGAGTTGCAGGCTTCGGTTATGGTCTTCTCCATCTGGGCAACCTCTGCGCGTGCCTTGTCCGAAAGGCTGAGCTTCTTGTCTTCAAGGATACCCGCGTAGCCTGCGATGTTGACCGCGTGGTCACCCATTCGCTCGATGTTGCCCGTGATCTTAAAGAGCGCGCTCATGGTAACGGCGTCCTTTTCGGACATGTCGAGAGTCATGAGGTGCGAGATGTAATATGAGATCTCCTTGTTGAGATAGTCGATGTATTCCTCGCGGTTGTCGATCTCCTCAAGGAGCTTGTCGTCCTTTTCGAGAACGGCACGGAAGCTCTTCTGGCAGTTCTCGCCGGCAAACATGAACATACGGCCGATCTCGTTTGCGATGGCTGAAGTCAGTACCTGCATACCAAGCTGGAGATCTGATGATATCATGTGCGGATTGAGATACTTGAGATACATGACGCCCTCTTCATCTTCACCCTTGTCAGGAACGAGCTTCTGGACGAGCTTAACGAAGAGTCCTCCGATGGGGAGCATGATCAGCGTTGTGATCAGGTTGAATGCAAGGTGCATGTTAGCAAACTGTCTTGCCACGTCATTGGGGCTTAAGGCCCTGATCCAGTCGGAAACCGGCAGGACGAGCGAGATGGCCGTAAATACCGTGGTGCCGAAAACGTTGAACAGGAGGTGCATCAGACCTGCACGTCTGGCATTCTTCGAACCGCTCATGGAAGCAAGGAGTGCCGTAAGGCATGTTCCGACGTTGAGACCGAAGATGATGTACATCGCCTGTTCAAGAGTGATCAGCTGACCTGCTGAAGCGACTGCCATAGCCTGAAGGATACCTACGCCTGCGGCTGAGCTCTGGATGATGATTACGAATATGATTCCTACGATGATTCCGACAAACGGGTTGTTGATGCCGGCAAAAATATCTTTAACGATATCGAGCTTGGCAATGGGCGCCATGGAATCGGTCATGAGGCTCATGCTGACGAAGATAAAGCCCAGACCCGCAATGGCTTCGCCGACGCTCTTGAGCTTCTTGTCCTTAACAAAGATGCATACGAACGTGCCGACAAGCGCTATAACCGGAGCGAACATGCCGACATCAAATGCGATGAGCTGTGACGTGATGTTGGTACCGATGTTGGCACCCATGATGATCCACAGTGCCGAATAAAGGTTCATGAGGCCCGCGTTGACGAAACCTATGACCATGACCGTTGTGGCCGTTGAAGACTGGATCAGGGCCGTAACTCCGGCGCCTACCGTAACTCCCAGGATCCTGTTGCCCGTAAGCTTGGCGAGGATCGTCTTCATCTTGTTGCCAGCAATAACCTCAAGGCTGCCGCTGGTCATCTTTATGCTGTAAAGGAACATAGCCATTCCGGCGCAAAGGCCGAGAAGTGCTGTCCAGATATTGTCCATATCAACCACTTCTAATACTCTCCCGTCAGTTCAAAGCGTCCGGCACGACGCTGATAATATCCAATAACACAACTAGAATTTTATAGAAGCGATTGCCAAAAAGATACAGACATTTCAGACAATAAATGCCGTTAAAGAGAAGCCCAATAGGGCATTTTTCCTTTGAACGGAGCGGGCTTCAGAAGATCAGGAGGCAGAGCCTTCTTCCTTCCTGCCGCGCGGCTTTATAAACAGGGAGATTACTGCCACCGCAACAGCACCTGCAACTGACATCAGGATGCCCTGTACAAGGTACGGATAGTGCATCTCGATCTCGGTGGTGCCCTTTCCTACATAGATAACGCGGTTGCGCTCTGTGAAGTTCCCTCTGAAGATATCGTGAACTGCGAGCGTTGTGTTGACGTCGTCTTCGGGTGAAGTCACGGTTATCTTCTTCGGCGCGTAAGTGATCTCGAGCGGCACGGTCCTTCTGTCGGGAAGATCCGTTGTGGAATTCGGAGTGATGCCCGCCAGGAGCGCTCCGATGTTCTTATCCTTGGTGATCGCGAAATAATAAGTAAGGTTGTATCCTACGAAGATCAGGTTCTCGTTCTCACCTGTTCCGTAGAACGGGAGCGTCTCACCCAGGACCTCCGACCAGCCTTCGATCTCGTTTAAGCCGCTGAGGTAGACCGTCTTCCACTGCCTGTATTCGTCAGGGAAAAGGGCAACTTCAAAAGTGCCGATCTTCTTGGTCTTCAGTGTCGGATAGCCGTTGTCGAACTCGATCGACTGAGTCTCAACGCCAAGGAATCTGTGGGTCTTGCTCTTTTCGTTGACAGGCATGCCGTCAGCGAGTATATAGACCTTCGTGCCTCTCTGGGAAACCTGCCTGATGATATCCTCAGCCTTATCGACGTTATGGTACTTAAAGCCGTCAAGGTAGATGATTGGATACTTGGCAAGCTCGTCAACGGAATAGTCATCGATGTAAACATCCAGAGCCTCAGCTACCGCCGGGAACATCATGGTTATGTAGTAAGCACCGTTTCCG
The DNA here is from genome assembly GCA_017509205.1 of Clostridiales bacterium. Taxonomy (GTDB): domain Bacteria; phylum Bacillota; class Clostridia; order Saccharofermentanales; family Saccharofermentanaceae; genus Saccharofermentans. The sequence continues at coordinate 15,907 of JAFWQF010000025.1, forward strand.
ATCGCAAGACCCTTGTATTCGCTGACAGTTCCGTAGGTTCCGTCAACGCCCTTCAGCGAGAAGACCGCATTGGTGCCCTCGTCATAAGTCTTTTCGTAACCTGCCGCGGCAGCAGCAGCTTCCGCTTCGGTCTCGTTATAAGGGAAAAACTGCGGAGCATCCTTCTTGATCAGGACCGTATCGCTTCCGAGCTCACAGAGACGGTCAAACATGAAGTAGTAATAACCGTAATCGAAAGCTTCGTTGATCTGGGCGATCTGTTTTGAAGTGGATGCCGCTTCCCATCCTGCGCCGAAGATCTGGGGAACGCCGCCGTTATAGTCTGTCAGATATGAAACGCCGTTGTGCAGGACCTTTCCGCTGTCCATGAGGGCAATGCGGTTTTTGGTCGACTTCTTCGCTTCATCGATGAGCGATGTCTCTTCCATCTGAACGTAGTAATCTTCCATCCTGTCAATGCCTTCGGTCTTGGAAAGCGTCGGATAAACAGTAACACAGTCGATTATGAGCAGAGCGGTAACGGCAACGGTCAGAGGTTTCTTCAGGCTGTCCCATTCGAGCATCGAGAAGATGATCATGGCTGAAGCGATCTGAAGGAATCTGGTCATCCACATGAGCTGGCCGCCCGGCAGCGAGATTATTATCGGAGCTGCGGTATTTGAAGTCAGCAGAACGATGATCAGAGCCGTGATGAAACCGGGTCTCGCCCTTCTCTTTGCGCCGAAGATTCCGAAAACGGCAACGAGGAAAGATGCGAGTCCGAAATAGAGGTCCTCATATCCGTACTTGAACTTATCGACGGGATTGAGTGTCGTGAAAAGGCTCTGGAAGAATGTGAGCGCGGTCTGATCGGTATGGGCCGAATTGGAGACGAGTCCGCCGTTCAAAGCCGGGTAAAGGAATATGCCGCTCATAATGAATCCGCAGACTATCGCAATGATAAGATCGAAGTCCTTGTGACGGCCCTTTTCGAGCCTTGAAGTGCCTGCAAAGCAGCAGAGTCTGTATACCGCAAAATAGATCAGGCAGGAGATCGCGACCATTCCGGTATAACCGACATGGCAGCAGCACATGACGAAGAACATGACGGCCGTGCCGATAAAGTCCTTCTTTTCGCCCTTCTTGAGATATTCGTTTACAAACAGGAATGCCAGAGGGAAGAAAGCCATGATGAGGCTTCTCGGGAGGTTGCCGTCGCTGAACAGCACGTAGATCCCCGTGGGCATGAAGAACCAGAGTATTCCTGCAACCGTGCCGAATATCTGTCTCTTTTTCCGAAGTCCCACTATGTTCCATGATGTGGCACCGATGAAATAGATAAAACCGCAGTAAACGGCAAATCCGCCGTAAGCCATTCCCGTATCACCGAATCCGGGAATAAATGAAGCGATCCAGCGGCAGAATGCCATCAGGTATGCAGCGGCCGGCGGCCAGTAACGCATCAGCTCAACGCCGTTGTACCAGATGGGGTTATAGAGCTGCCAGGCATTGCCGGAACTTACTCCGTCAAGGACCCAGCCTCCCCTGTAAATATGATACATGGAGTCTGCGCCCTTAAATAAGAGCACGTTCGTCTTGACCAGCCATACGATAAGAACGGCGATCACAAGATTGATCAGTATGTCAGCGCAGAATATCAGGGTGCGCTTTATTCTGTCAGCCCTTGTATCCACTGCCCTCCTCCAGGCGCGCGATTGCGGCCTCCACACTGTCACGGTCTTCGTCATCAGATCCGTCGCCGACTTCGGGGAACCTTACGCCGTATGTTCTGACAGGCGTTTCACTTCCCTCGAATCTCCTGAGGTGATAGTCAAAAGGTCTTACCGCTTCCGCTATCTGGCTTGCGAAATACTCGGTGATGTTCTCCAAAGAAGGTATTATTGCCGTGAACGGATCGATATCGTTCAATACGCGGTCCTGATAAGGTTCGAAAACGCCCATGATGGCCTTCTCGGTATCTGAAAACTTTACGATGCTGTCATTCTTCGTGTATACGGTAACGACAAACTCCCATGTATGAGGGTGTGTCTCACCTTTTGTTCCGTCAAAGACCACGTAATGGTTTGCGTTGAGATAAGCTTTGATCCTGTAATATCTGAGCATTTAATTATCCTCCCTGTCATCGGAGCCGAGATTGCCTGCGGCGAGCGTTCTGTATACCGTGAGCGCGCCCGTTGCCGCGCTTGCTTCAAGTGATCTGACCTCTATGCCGGAATCACCGTAGCCGCGCTTCCACTCAGTTACCGTGCTGTCGAAAAATGCAAGCGCGTCATCCTTTTTCATCTTTCCGAATACGAGCATGTACTTATCCTTGCCGTATCTGATCCAAACAACACCCTTTCTGAACTTCTCGCGGTAAGCTTCGTAGAAAGGGATCATCCTGTCGGTATCGAGCCTGATGTCGATGAACGTGCAGGGATAGATCTTGCGCTCCTCCATCCTGTGGATGAGGTGCATTATCTTGCCCTCGCCAGTAATGATGGCAGTTGAATTCCTTCCCATTACGGCATTGTCCAGGAAATCGATGTACTTGTTGAGCTGTACGTTTGCAGCCTGTGCTTCCTCAACCTGCTTTTTCTCACCTGACAGGCGGACTGCAAAAAATATGCATGCGATAACCAGCACGGCGATCATGAGGATCAGGTCGATGAGCAGATAGAGCTTGCTGCTTAAGTATGCGTTGTTCGTGAGCATGACGTCATAATCAGTCAGCAGGCAGAGACGGTAATCCGTTCCCGCATACTCGAAAATGATGCCCGAAGCTACGTACTTGTAGTTGTCGAGCCTGATTATGGAATGGGTGACCTGGCCTTTTTTGAGTATCTGAAGGAAGCTCTGCGCACTTCTTGTGTTAAAGAAAGTGTCTGTTGAGAACGTCTTGTAGATGTCTGTGTCGTTGATGCTCTTTACGAAAAGGAAGTACTGTGAATTATCGAGCGTCCAGTATCTCTGCGATGTCTGGTCGAGCATTTCGATCGTATCCTCAACGAACTTGTCGCCGGCAACGTCACCGTAGCGTTCGATCTGCCTTGCTACGATCTCAACGTAACCGTCCTGCTCCTGTGCATAAAGCTCGGCAACGCCCTGCTCGTAGTTATAGATCTGCCATCCGGCAAAAGCCGCAAGGAGAAATGCGATCAGCAGCACGACTACTGTCACTGTCGCAACATATTTCGTTCTTGAATTACTCATTGTACCGGTCCTCGTAATTGATGCTCTGTCTGAATCTCTTTATTCCGTCCGAAAAGCCCCTGAATACTGATCTTGTCGTGGTCAGGAACTTATCCCATTCACGCGTCAGTGTCTCAGTCTTCCATGAACTCTTGGTATTCATGCTGTTTATGATGCCCGCAAACCTTATGAAGAAAACGACGAAGTTATAGAAAGGCAGGAGCGCCACGGAAAGCCACTGCTTTTTGTAGTACTTCCTGATCTCAGGGAAAGGTTTGAGAAGATATCCAGCAATGTAGTAATAAAGGTATCCGCACAGAATGTAGAAAAGGAATATCGCACCGATCGACGTGAATACGACGGTGCTCGAATAACCGTTCGTCATCAGGTAGATCAGCGCAAGATACCAGATCATTCTGGGGAATGCGAAGGTATGGTCATAAAGAAGCGTCCTGACGTTGACGTCTTTAATGAATCTCGAGGGCCTGAGCTTGCTCTGCGGATAAAGGCGTGCAACCTCGAGCGAGCCCCTCTGCCATCTCTGACGCTGGGTATAGAGCTTGTTCACGTCTTCTATCGGATCGGTGAAATAGAGAGCATCAACGCAGATGCCGACCTTCTGCTTGAGAAGATAGCGCATCTGGAAAGTAAGCTCGGTATCCTCCGAAATGGTCTCCGTGTTATAAAGGTGTGATTTTCTGATCGTGTCGAGCCTGAATGCCGAGAAAGCACCTGAAAGCGTATACATCCTTCCCTTTTCGGAAGCGTAGTTTCTTCCCGCGAGGAATGCCTGCGCATATTCGCAAAACTCAAGACGCCTTATGAGCCTGCCCTTCAGGGTCTTATACTTCTCGATCTCTTCGGGAGTAGTGAGGATCGAACCGGTGAGGCATGTTACGTCAGGTTCGTTTTCCATGTGTCTGACCATTCTCGTGAGAGCCGTCTTTTCGAGAACACCGTCAGAATCGATGTTGATCATGTACTTGCCGTGGCTGTTATAGATCGCGAGGTTGAGCGCACGTGATTTTCCCTGTCCTGAATTGAGCCAGGACATGCGCAGTTCCGAAAACTGCTTCTGTGCGCGTACGAATGCGTCAAAGCTCTTGTCCGAGCTCTTGTTGTTTACTATGTAGATCTCAATGTGCTCGTTCGGATAATCGCTCTCGTGAACGGATCTGAGGCACTGCTCGAGGCTCTTTTCGGAGTTGTAGACCGGAATGACCAGTACGATGTCGGGCCAGATGATCGGATCCTTGGCATTCTTATGCTTGTTCCTGTGTATCAGGAGGCTGAAGAATGAAGCGATCGACGGGATGACCTCAACGAGGATCGGGATGATGATCCATGCGACCCAATAAAAGAAAGGATTGAGGAAGTTTGTCATGAACTCGTTCATGCCTTCTCCTCCTCTGCCTCAGCCGGAAGGTTGCCTGATGCGTTATATGCAAATCCGCCGGTCTTCGTGCGTTTTATCTGAGGTCTCGTGAAGACATAGAAATAAAGGACCACCTGAAGGATGTAGAACACGATCCTTCCGACGAACGTGTGCGCAAAATAGTAGTAGTCAGTGCCGCAGAAATGGATCACGAAGCAGATGATCACGATCCTCAGTGCGTTCGTGACAAGCGTGTAGAGAGTTCCTATGACACCGATGTAGATGCGTTCCGGAATGTGATATACGGAAAAGAATAAAAGGAGCGAAAGGAATGCGGATATCTCTATGACGCCTGAACACTCA
>JAFWQF010000026.1 GCA_017509205.1 Clostridiales bacterium
ATCCTCTTCAAGTTCTGTCTTTATGCCGCACGCAGAGAGCATTTCGCAGATGGCAGTTGCCCTGTCAGACTCTTTCACGCGCAGGCGCTTCGTGCCGGTAAGCACTGTCTTTTTTGCCTTAAAAGCTCCCGTCACCGCCATATAGGGAACAATGTCGGGAATGTCGTTGCAGCTTACGTTCACTTCATCGACGGGAGGCTCGCCGTCAGGTCCCATTACGGAGACAGCGCCGTCCTCTGTGTCGACTTCAACGCCGAGCTTCTCAAGGAAGTCCGTTATTGCCCTGTCGCCCTGGACTGATTCCGTATCAAGTCCTGTGATCATGGCGCCGCCGTTCTTCATAAGCGAACCGAGGCAGAGCAGGAATGCTCCGTTGCTCCAGTCGCCTTCAACGCTGAACCTGCCATCGTGAACATTTGCACCCGAGCGTCCGGGAACGTTGAAAACATTGCCTTCCCTGGTGATTTCGATCCCGTACTTCTTAAGGACAGCAACCGTAAGTTCAATGTAATGGATGGAAGACATCTCTCCCGTGACCGTGATCTTGGACGGCCTGTTGAAGTTGGACAGGGCCATCAGGAGTCCTGAAATGTACTGGGAAGAAACGCTTCCGTTTATGGTATATTCGCCTGCCATCAGGAAACCCTTTGCCGTGACAGTGCTCTTTTCCATGTCCTTTTCGATGGTCACTCCGAAAGGCGCAAGACAGTCAGCCAGGTCATCTACGGGGCGCTCTATGAGGCGGCCCTTGGTAGTAAAGACCATCTTTCTTTCAGGTGAACCCTTGAGCGCAAGTGCCGCAGGAATAAGGAATCTAAGCGTGGAACCGCTCTCGTTTGCCGGAAGGATTATGTCGTCCTCGCCGGTATCAGAAGCGGATGCGAGTGCCGCGAGGCACCTTTTGGTCGCCGTGACATCGTCGTTGTCGTCGTTCCTGATGCTGAGGAAATCACCTCTCGCACCGAGTATGAAATTTACGATGAGTTCTCTGTGATACGCCGATTTTGAGGGCGGCGCCTTGAGGTCTAACATCAGGTTTTTGCAGGATATGATCATTTTGAAAGGAACCCCATGAATTCTTCAGGTGTCATCTTCTTTATCTCGGCTTTGCCAATCTCATTAACAAGTATAACCGAAATAAGGCCTCCACGCTTCTTCTTGTCGTTCATCGCGCCTTTGACGATTGCCTCCGGAGTTATGTCATCGCTTACCGGAAGACCGTAAAGCATAAGAAGGTCCTTCATCCTCTTTGCATCATCAGGGCTGAGAGTGCCTGCCCTGACGCACGCGTCCATGATAAGTCCCATGCCCTTCGCAACGCATATTCCGTGAGGCTTGGTAAATCCGCTGTCACGCTCGATGACGTGTCCGACGGTATGTCCAAAGTTCAAGATCTGGCGTCTGCCGTTGTCGTTTTCGTCTTCTTTAACGACAGAGGCTTTATCAGCGACATTCATGGCAACGATCTCTTCCAAAAGATCTTCGTCATCTCTTATGTTCCCGTTTGCTTTTTCGAGCTTTTCGAGCAGCACGGGATCCATGATGAAAGCATGCTTAGTGACTTCGCCCATGCCCTCCGTGAATACTTCATCAGGGAGCGTCTTAAGGAAAGACGTGTCCTCAACTACAAGTGACGGCTGCCAGAATGCACCGACCTGGTTCTTGCCCATGGGAATGTCGATTCCGGTCTTGCCTCCGATCGAAGCATCGACCATTGCCAGAAGCGAAGTCGGCACCTGAATGACGTTTATGCCGCGCAGGAATGTTGCCGCCGCAAAGCCGGCCATGTCAGTGGTCACGCCGCCGCCAAGGCCTATTACGATGTCTGTTCTCGTGAAACCGGCTTCGGCCATTTTGTTCCACATTGCAGCAACCGCTTCTATCCCCTTGGATCTCTCGCCGGCCTCGAAAACATAGTCAGCCGTCTCAAGTCCCGCCTTGGTAAGTTCGTCCCTGACCTTTTCAAGATACAGGGGAGCAACGTTGGTCTCCGACACGATCAGAGCCTTCACTGCGCCGGGGCACAGTTTCTTGATCTCACCGGAAAGAACGCTGACCGCGCCGTTTCCGATTATGACGTCATATTCTCTTGAACCTGCCGGAAAGCGGACCGTCCTCATATTCCGTCGACCTCCTCTTTGATCTTCCTGCCCTCATCGAGGAGCTCCCTGAGGCCGTCGAAATCATCTTCAACGAGAGCCTTTCTGTACTTTGCAAGTTCTTCCTGGAGGTGGTCGATCTCAAAGATCAGGTTGTCCTTATTCTCAAGGAACAGCTGTGTCCACATCGTGGGATTGAGCCATGCGACTCTGGTCATATCCTTGTATGAACCCGCGGAGAATCCCTTGTGATTCCTTGCCGAAGGGCTCTTGATGTAAGCGTTGGAAACAAGGTGGCACATCTGGGATGTGAATGCGATCATCTTGTCATGCTCATCGGCATGTGAAAGATGGAAGCTTCCGAATCCGCAGGGTGCGAGGAGGTCTTTAATCCTGTCCAAAAGGAACATGTCGTCAAACACGGGCGGTACAACTACCATCGGGGCTCCGAAGTACATGTCGCCTTTTGAATATGTCATACCGGAGAACTTCGTGCCTGCCATGGGGTGGCATCCGACAAACAGGAATCCTGCTTCTTTCGCAATCTCAAAACCCTTTTCGCAGACGAGTCTCTTTGTGCCGCACGCATCGATTACCACGCCTTCTTTATTGAACTTATCCTTATGCGATTCCATCCAGTTGATGGTTGCCTCAGGATAAAGCGAAAGGATGACGAGGTCACATTTGCCGAGATTCTCATCGGTCAGTTCATCATCGATGATGCCCTGCATCTTTGCCATGTCGGTAATGCTCTTCGTACGGTTCCAGCCGTAGACGGTTGATTCCGAATTCTCTTTGTATGCCTTTGCAAAAGATGCACCTATAAGACCTAATCCGACTACACCGACTGTTAATTTCATTTACTTATACTTCCTTTTATAAGATTAAAAAGACACTGAAATGCTCAGTGTCTTTTCTGATTACAGAATGCTTCTTGCCTTACCGATAGCTTCCATGACCTCGGTAAACTGGGCAGGCGTAAGCTGCTGTGCCGCATCGGAAAGCGCCTTCTCGGGACAGGTATGAACTTCGATCTCGAGAGCGTCAGCGCCTGATACGACGGCTGCCATGGACATGGGCTTGATCAGGCTGGATTTGCCTGTTGCGTGAGAAGGATCTCCGACGACAGGAAGATGCGTGATCTGCTTTAATACCGAGATCGCACTTACATCGAAAGTGTTTCTCGTGTATGTCTCATATGTTCTGATTCCGCGCTCGCAAAGGATAACGTTCGGGTTGCCTTCACTCATGATGTACTCTGCGCTCATCAGGAGTTCCTTGATCGTAGCAGAAAGACCGCGCTTTAAGAGGACCGGCTTGCCTGTCTTTCCGAGTGCCTTGAGGAGGTCAAAGTTCTGCATGTTGCGTGCGCCGACCTGGAGGAAATCAACATCTTCGAAGATCGGGATCTGCTCAGGGCTCATGATCTCGGAGCAGATGGGAAGACCTGTCTCCTTCTTTGCTTCGAGAAGAAGTCTGATGCCTTCCTCGTGAAGTCCCTGGAAATCGTAAGGTGATGTCCTCGGCTTGAAAGCACCGCCCCTGAGGATCGTGGCGCCGGCTTCCTTGACTGCTCTTGCGCAGCTTAAGATCTGCTCTTCGTTTTCAACTGAGCAGGGACCTGCGATGACACAGAAATTGCCTCCGCCGATCTTTACTCCGCCGACATCGACGATGGTATCTTCAGGATGGAACTTTCTGTTAGCCTGCTTGAAGGGCTCGGAAACTCTGGTTACCGACTCGATTATGTCGAGGCTTCTGAGCATGTCGATGTCGAGCTGTGTCGTATCGCCGATGAGGCCCAGGACCATGCAATAATCACCCTGTGACTCGTTTACCTTGAGGCCCTTGTCCTCAAACCATTTAACGAGGTTCTTTACCTGCTCTTTAGTAGCCGTGTTCTTAAGTACTGCGATCATTTCCGTGTCTCCTTCATTTTGATCTTAAACAAAAACGCTGCCCGGGCTTTGCGTACCCTTGCAGCGTTTATTCTTAACTTGGTGTATTAAGGTTTTCCCGCGCAACAAAAGCCGCTTCAGACATTCTCTCCGAAGTAGTAATAATAGTTAAACGCAAAATAGAAAACCGCAGTCTTCAAATCAAGGTATCTCCTTTTGAAAAACTGCGGTAATTAAAACACATATCTTTTACTGCTGTCAAGGTGTCAGGCGAAATCAAGTGTCTCCGTCTTCTCATGTATGAGTTCGATGACCTGATCGGGCTGCATGTCGAGTGCAAGAGCGAACTCGTTGTTCATCCTGACTCTCGCATCATTAAGTGCGCGCTCATCCTGTGCATTGAGGTGCTTGCCCTCGCCGGAGAGCTTCCGGGCATGCTGCTTGATAAGGTGGATCATGCCGATGATATCCTCTCGTGAACCATTGACGATGATGTCGGCAAATGCATCCTTCCTGTCATTCCTGTCATCGATCCACTCGAGAGTCTCAACAAGAGGAATCTTGTCTATAAGGGCAATCGCCTCTTTTTTTGTAAGAACGGGGCGGATCTTCTCGACCTGTGACTTGTTGTCAAAAGGCACGTACATCACCTGTGACTGCCTGACGAACAGGGGCTTTAAAACATAATATTTCTGCGGTTTCTCTTTGAAAAAACTGATGTCTTTGATCGCATCGATCTGGCAGACGCCGCTGCCTGCGTAAACAATATTGTCTCCAACCTTAAAGCCCATGATAGACCACCCTTTCTGTAGAATTCTTATATTTTTTTGATGTTTTCAGAAAAAACTATTTGTAAAAGCGAAATTTAGATGTATAATAACTAATTTTTATTGTAGCACGCGCGCATAAAAAAGCCCGTGGGCATTTTGTCAAAAAAACGCCCCGGGCTAAACTATTCTGTTGACAATCGGTCCTTTAGGACCGCTGATTCACTTAGAATCGCAAGCTTTTTTGAGTTGTTCGACGACGATCTCGAGCGCCTTGATCCTCGCATACTTCTTGTCGACCGATTCAAGGATGTACCAGGGAGCAAATTCGGTCGAGGTCTTCTGGATCATCTCATCGATCGCCTGCTCATACTGATTCCACTTCTCGCGGTTGCGCCAGTCCTCATCGGTGATCTTCCACTGCTTCTCGGGAGTCGCCTGACGTTCCTTGAAACGCTTAAGCTGGGTACGCTTGTCGATCTGGACCCAGAACTTGATGACGACTGCGCCCCAATCTGTAAGTTCCTTCTCGAACTCGTTGATCTCGTTATATGCGCGCTGCCAGTCATTTTCGCTGCAGAAACCCTCGATCCTCTCTACCATTACACGGCCGTACCAGGTGCGGTCAAATATCGCGATATGGCCTGTCCTCGGCAGCCTCGTCCAGAATCTCCAGAGGAAGTGCCTTGCCTTCTCATGCGGCTCGGGGCTTGCTATCGGCTGTACCTCAAATCCTCTCGGATCGAGCGCTCCGGTGATCCTCTTGATGTTTCCGCCCTTGCCTGCTGCATCCCAGCCCTCATAAGCGATTATGACCGGGATCTTCTTTCTGTAGAGCTTGTAATGAAGGATGCTGAGTTCATCCTGAAGGTCATCGAGTCTCTTGTCGTACTCTTCGTCAGTTATGGTCTTGCCCTTCAGATCGATCTCCTTGAGAAGCGGAGTCTTCTTGAGCGGGAACGTGTTCTGCAGGATTGGAGCGGCAAGGCCCTTGTTCTTCATGGCAGTCTCTATGCCCTGGTTAAGGAACTGAAGGACCTGGAGCTCAGCGAACTTCTTGTCCTTCGCATCTATGATGTACCATGGGGCTGTGGGGCTGTCGGTATCCTTGAGATACTTGTCGTAGACCTCAAGGCTCTCATCATAATTCTTGTTTTCTTTGAGGTCGTTCTTGTCGACTCTCCACTTCGTGTCCTTGTCGGCAAGGAGCTGGTCAAGCCTTCTCTTCTGCTCCTTCTTGCCGATCTGGAAGAAGAACTTCATTACAAGGTAGCCGTTGTCGACCAGAGACCTCTCGGTCCTCTTGATCGAATCGATCTTCTCCTCGTAGTCCTTGTCATCCATGTCGCCGCTGATGCGGGCATCCGTGATCTCTTCCATCCAATAGGTGTCATAGAACACGAACTTTCCCTTCTCCGGGATGTCCTTCATGTATTTGTACAGGAACGGATATCTCTTGTCCTCGGCAGTCGGAGCCGCATAGGTCTTTACCTTGAAAAATCTCGGATCGATGTTCTTTATGATCTTGCCCAAAACGCTGCCTTTACCTGCCGCGCCCCATCCCTCAAAGGTGACCATTACGGGCAGACCCGCATCCTTGATCTTCATCTGGGATGCGAAAAGTTTCGATCTTTCTTCGTCCAGTCTTTTGGAAAGTTCTTCGTCGTCAGGCCTGACAGCCTTTACAAAATCCTTAAGCATATGAGCCTCCGTAAAAAAGCGAAAAGCAAAACCGGTCCTTATACATCTACTATAAGAACCTGTAAAAGATTTTTGAAGTTGGGATTTTTACGCTTTTAATGTTTGCCGATTGTGCA
>JAFWQF010000004.1 GCA_017509205.1 Clostridiales bacterium
CATTCTTGCTCTGAAGCCATGAACCGAAGTTCTGTGCCTCTTCTTGGGCTGATATGTCATCTTTGCCATACAATGTTATCCTCCAGATCTATACTCTTTCTTTTATTCAAGCTGCGCACCCGCTCGTGTCGCGGCAGCGCACAAACCCGCAATATAATTGCATAAAAATAGCCTTACGATTATATTATGCGGTCCCGCTATTTGTCAAGGCAGAAAAAAGGCTGCAGCAATGCCGCAGCCTTGGTTTTCGTTTAAGTTAAGTCATCAGCTCTTGAGAGCGTATCCTGCACCTGCAACGATGCCGACTACAACGATGATGCACCAGATGATCGCAATGATCGTGGTAACGATACCGATGATGAGTCCGACCTTTGAAAGGATGGCACCGACCTTGGCCTTGCCTGTCGGATAGTCACCATTGGGACCCTTGAGCTTCTTAGCCATGGAGCATCCGATAGCACCGCAGATGATCGCACCGAGAGTGACGTCAAATGCAAGTACTACGGAAATGATGCCGAGGATAAGAACTCCTATTCCGCTGTTTCCTGCCGGAGCTGCTGCATATCCGCCGTTATAAGGCTGTACGTTTACGGGAGCCGGTGCATACGGATTGTGTGAAGCACGGTCAGGCTCACTGTAAGGATTGGATGATGTATTGTTGTAGTTTGCAGGTCCGACCTGTGCGGGAACAGCTGCTGCAACGGGTGCGACGGCTGCCACGGGCTCCTCATATGAGGGAGCGGGCTGGTATGCAGGCTGTACCGGAACGGGTTCAGCTTCTGCAAACTCGGGATCTGCGGGAACGCTTGCATAATCCTCCATAGGTTCAGATCCCATAGGCTGGCACTTGATGACCTGTACGGGCTCTGAATCAGGTGTAACAGCAGCAACGGCTGCAGCTGCGGCTACGGGAACTACAGGTGCTGCGGGTGCAACAGGCTCAGCAGGTTTTTCCTCAGCGGGTGCGATAGCAGCAGGGGTCTCGGCAGCAGGAGCAACTGCTGCAGGTACTTCAGCTGCGGGTGCAGCGGCAGCGGGAACTTCGGCAGGTGCAGGCTCTGCGGGAGCAACAGCTGCAGGTGCGGGTGCACCGACAGAATTCTCAGCGCCCTCAGGTTTTGTGGATCCGCAGTTGATGCAGAAATTACCGTCGTTGTCCTGTCCGCATGAACATTTCCAAATATTTGCCATTTCTTAAATCCTCCCTTATAAAGAATTCCATTGAATTATAAAAACAATGCAATATCCGTGTCAAGAAATCATGAGGGCATGACGGCCGTCATCGTAAGCTTGTTTTCGTCCTGGGAATTGGCTGTTATCTTGCCTTTGTGGGCTTCGACGATGCTCTTCGCGATCGAAAGGCCGATGCCGTATCCGCCGGTATCCGAATTGCGTGAAGCATCCGTGCGGTAGAACCTGTCGAACATGTGCTTCGTGTTTTCCTTGGTAACGGGTGTCTTCGTGCTGTTGGTAACGCTCAGTCCGATATATCTTCCGGTCTTCTTGAGCTTAACGGAGATCGTGCCGCCGTCGGGTGAATACTTAATAGCGTTGTCCATGAAGATGTCGACTAACTGCCTTACTGCTTTCTGGTCGCCGTTCATCGAGAGGTTTTCCTCGATCTTGATGTCGATGTTCTTGCCTGCAGCCTGCGCGGGGCCCTTGAAAGACTCTGCTTCCTGGGCTACTACATCTGAGACCGGGAAGTCAACGAACGTAAAGGCATCCTTTGTGCCCTCCTCAGTCTTCGCAAGATAGATGAGATTGCCGGTAAGCTCGGTAAGCCTTGCTGTCTGCTTTCTGATATCTTCGAGCCACTCATTGGTAGCACCGGCTTCAGGATCACAGTCGAGTTCCATCTCAAGAACATCCGCGTCCGCGTTGATTATCGCGAGCGGTGTCTTGAGCTCATGGCCGGCATCGGTGATGAACTGCTTCTGCTTTTCATAAGCCTCCGCAGTCGGACGTATTACGGCTTTCGAAAACAGCGTGATGAGAATGTATACGAGAAGCAGACAGATGAGCGAGATACCGACACTGGTGATAAGGAACGTTCTTGCGTTTGAAAGGCTCCTGCCGCAGTCGTAGAAGATTATGAGTATGGTATCGTTCTTTGGACTGATGGTCTTTCTGTATCTGTAGTCGCCCTTGAATCCGACTACGCTTCCGGAGCTGTATATCTCCTTGGCCATCAGGGCTGCATCTTCACTGTCGACCGCCGAGATCCTGTCAGTACGCGTGTTTGTTACCGTTCCGTCGATCGAAAGCATGACACTGAAAAACCTTGACTCATAACGGAGTTCTGGTGAATTCTCGTCATCCTCGCCGGTAACAGAACGGGTTATCCTGCGGATGAAGTCCTCTTCGTTTCTTGAGGGACGCCTGGTCCTGTTGCCTGAATCATTATCCGTCCTGCCGATACCCGGGAACCTTCCTCCGCCGTCAGTCAGCATCGCAAGTATCCTGTCGGCACTGTTGACAACGCTCCTGTAGTTCATGATGTTGATGACACCGATGAGCATGACCATAACGATGGTTATGGCGAGCATTGAAACGAGTATGAACTTGAGGCGGAGCTTCTTGATCACTCTTTAGCCTCCAGCGAATAACCCGCGTTTCTTGTAGCTTTGATCTGAACGTCAGCATCAAGTGCTGCCAGTTTCTTTCTAAGGAACGAGATATATGTCCAGACAACGCTGATGTCAGCTTCTGAATCTATGCCCCAGATCTTGTCCATGAAACGCTCTGTTGAAATGAGCATTCCCGGAGTCGTCATGAGGAGTTCTATCATCTGGAATTCCTTGCCCGCGAGCCTGTATTTTCCCGAAGGCGTGTAAAGTTCGAAGCTTCCGCGGTCAAGCGTGAGGTTTCCGAATCTTAACGTGTTGTCAGCTGCGACAGCAGGTCCTCTTGTGAGAGCCCTGAGTCTTGCGAGGAGCTCCCTGCTCGAAAAGGGCTTTGTAAGATAGTCGTTGGCGCCCGCATCGAGCCCTTCAACCTTGTCATCTATCTCAGACTTTGCGGTCAGCATTATGACAGGGACCGTGCAGCCCTTTTTCCTGAGTTCCTTGAGAGCATCGATGCCGTTCATCTTCGGCATCATGATGTCCATGATAACGACATCGTAGTCGCCGGTCAGCACGTAGGATGCTGCCTCTTCACCGTCGTAAACGGCATCGACGGAATAGTTGTTTTTCGTAAGTATCGCCTTAAGAGCGTTTGACATTGATTTCTCGTCTTCTGCCAGAAGTATCCTCATTGTATTTGCTCCTTAATGCTTTTCTGATATTTTATCCCGTCTGTTCGGCGTGATAAAGTCCGCCTCAACCGACGCTATAATATTTGCACACAAACCTGAAATATAGTTTAAAGACATTAATTAGCGGGTGAATCAACCGGGCGTTTCCGCGTTCTTTGCGATCCTGAATATGTTTGGAAGTTCTTTCTGTCCGAATAGCTCTTTTGCCGGACGCATTCCGTTCCAGTTTTCGAAAAACAATTTCACGAGCATCTTAACTTTCTCAGAAGAATCCGCACTCATCA
>JAFWQF010000027.1 GCA_017509205.1 Clostridiales bacterium
GACCTCAACGTATGCGCCGAGCGTGACGTGGTCGTCGATGACGCAGTCAGGTCTGATGTGCGAATAAGGTCCGATACGGCAGTCCTTGCCGATCCTGCTCTGGGTTACGATCGAGTTGTCAACGACAGTCTCATCGCCGATTTCCGAGCAGTCGATTCTTGAGTTCTCTCCGATAAGGCAGTCACATCCGATGACGGTGTTGCCCATGAGAGTCGTGCCGGGAAGGATCGTAGTATCCTGACCGATCTCAACTGCGTGATGGATCCATGTTGTGGCGGGGTCAATGATCGTAACGCCTGCCTTCATGTGTCTTTCAAGGATCCTGCGGTTCATGATCTGCTGAACCTGTGCAAGCTGGATCCTGTCGTTGATTCCGCGTGTATCGTCAAAGTCGCATACAACTGCGCCGACTGTATATCCGTCACCGATGAGGATACCGATGGTATCTGTAAGGTAGTATTCCTTCTGCGCGTTGTTTGCGCCGATCCTTCCTAATGCGGAGAGCAGGAGCGGAGTCTTGAAAACATACATCGAGGAGTTGATCTCCTTGATCTTGAGTTCCTCAGGTGTGCAGTCCTTATGCTCAACGATCTTAACGACATTGCCGTCTTCACCTCTTACAATCCTTCCGTAGCCGGTCGGGTCATCAGCTTCTGCGGTAATGAGCATAGCCGCGCAGTTGCCTTCAGCTGTCTCAAATGCACTGAGTGCCTTTCTGATGGTCTCAACGGAAACCATCGGGCAGTCACCGGGAAGAACGATCGTAAGTCCGTCTCTTCCCTCGAGGAAAGGTGCAGCCTGCATTACGGCGTGTCCGGTTCCGCGCTGTTCCTCCTGGAGAACATAGGCAACGTTCTCGCCCAAGATGCTTCTGATCTCATCCTGAGCCTCACCCACGATGTAGACCTGGTCTCTGCATCCGGCATCGAAAAGCGCGTCTGCGACCCACTGGATTATGGCCTTTCCCGATACCTGGAACACTACCTTTGAGTGCTTGGACTTCATCCTGGTACTTCTGCCTGCGGCCATTACAACTGCACTGATTTCCATTTTCATAAACCCCTTGTGTATTGTGTTTGTGTTTGTGTGTTTGTTTATTTAGGTTCTTCTGTCCTGACTTCTTCAGGCTGCTGCTTTGAGGGAGCCGTTGCGGCAGGTGCAGCATCCTTTGAAGATGATGCATCCTTCTCGGGTTCAGCTTCCTTGACGGGCACGGTCTCCTTAACAGGAGCTGTTTCCTTTACAGGCTCAGTCTCTTTTGCCGGAGATGCGTCCTTCGGTTCAGCCGTCTTATTATCGGTAACGTCTGCCGGTTCGTCAACAGGATCATCAGAAGGTATTGCTTCTTCTGAGTCATTATCTGAAGATTTCTTTCCGTCCGCAGATCCTTCATCCTCTTCCGGTGCCTTTACGGAATCGTCAGGTGTGGCGTTGCCCTCTTCAGGCGCATCCGTACCGGAATCAGGTGTTTCATTATCTTCCTCAGGCTGCTTTTCCGCTTCTTCCGGAACAGCGTTGTCCGAAGGCTTCGTGGTATCCGTATCAGGTGTATCCTTCGGATCCTCAGGCTTTACGGGTGCCTTGGGTGAAGGGAGCCTGTCGATGTATGCAACGTCAAGATCAACATCGCCACTGATTCCGGGTACTCTTCCGTGAGAGTTGACCTGCCACATGTAGTAGTCGCCCTTGTAAGATGACTTGGATACCCAATGGGCCATCCAGATGGACAGGTGATTCTTGCCTGCCTTTATGTTCTTGATGGAAGGGCTCCAGGTGCCTTCAAGCCTTGACTTGCTGCCGTAGATCGATGCGGAATAACCTGCCTTCTCGACTTCTTCCTCAAAGACCGCAACCATCTTGTTGAGGTCTGAGTCGATGTGCTTGTTCATTTCCTTTGTCGTCCACTTCTGGCTCTTGTGGGCACGCTTGTAGTAATCAAAATTCTCCCAGTCGAACGCGATCAGGAAATCGATCTGCTTCTCATCGAGCTTGCACTTCTTGATCATGTCCTGCGTGTATTTGCGCATGTTCTCTTCAGTGTAGTCGCACGTGAAGAAATACAAGCCGACTTTGAGACCTGCAGCTTTTGCGTCCTTGTAATACTGCTCGAACTTGGTATCGGGAGCATTGCACCAGACGTACTTCTTCTTGGTCTTATCGTAATAGTTGTTTCTTACATAGCAGCGGAGGATGACGAATTCAACGCCTGCAGCCTTGGCCTTCTTGAAATTGATGTCGCCCTGATACTTGGAGACATCGATTCCGACCATGGTCTTTGATGTCTTGTGGTCAGCCTTGAAATCTGCAAACTTCATAACCGGATTGCCGTTTACGAGATAAGTGGATGTGTACTTACTCTTAACGCCGTTAACGTCGCCCGGTTCGCCTGAGTCCTTGGGAACGATAACGCACTGGAGCGCAGCGATGCACAGATCGTACTTTTCCGTACCTGACTTCTCGCCGTTCTTTGCCCAGCCAAGCCAACCCTTGCTCTTTACGCAGGTCCTGTAGTAGATGTCGAACTTCTCGGAAAGCTCACCGGTCAGCCTTATCATGATCTCTTCCATGCGCTTGCCCGGCTTGCCCGTAGTAGAGTTCTTTGTCGTCCAGTTCATCCATGAGTAGCCGGCGCCTTTTGCACGATACTCGATGTTGCCCGTGTAACGTGAACCGATGACTGTCATCTGAAGGGCTTCGTGATTCAGGCTGGAACCGGATGTCACTCCGCTTACCTCACCGTTCCTGTTCCATTTCTTGGACCACTTGTACTTGGTCCTGTACATGCGGTAAACGACATTGGGCTGTTCGCCGAATCTCTCTCTGGGGAGGATCTTGATCTGGATCTTCTGGACCCGCTTGCCTTCACCGGGAGTTCCAGCCGTCGCACCGTCGCTGACCCAGCTCTGCTTGCCCTTATATGTCTGCATGTACGCGCTGTAAACAACGGTATAGTGCTTCGCAAGCTCGCCCGTCAGTTCGATCCTGACGCCTTCGATCCTCTTTCCTGTGGTACCGGCTTTCTGGCCGCTGACCTTCCAGTCTGTCCATCCCTTATTCTGAACATATACCCTGTATTTGATGCCGCCAGCATACTCAGTGGTGTTCTTAAAATTGAGGGTGATATTCTCGATCCTCTTCTTGCCCTTCTTGCCGAGTGTGAGGACTCCGGTTTCTGAAGAATAACTGCCTTTTTTGTTTCCGTATGTCTGCATGCGGACTTTGCCCGTGATCTTAAGGGGATCAAGGCTCGTCGTGGCTGCAGTCGTATCTGCATTCACCCGGTCTTCCGTTAAACGCGTAAAGGCGCCCACAAACGTGAACGCTATGGTTACTGCTATAACTGCCGAAGCGAACTTTTTCAGTCCGTTAAGCATAATTTTGTCTCCAATCTCTGCTTTTAGGTATCTGCGGATTGTGAAATCATTATAACACGATAGGTTTTTACTTTATTTATATAGGGGCACAGTGCCACAAAATGTCCTTAAAATGAAACAATGAAAAAGACCCCTCCGGATACCCGGAAGGGCCTGTTATCTGTAGGTTTGAATGACTATCAGAGGCCTTCAACGGAAGCGATAGCTTCACGCATATTTGCTTCTGATCTCTTAAGGAGCTGATACTCCTCATCGGTAAGACGCATATCGATGATCTTGTCAACGCCGTTAGCGCCGATAAGTGCGGGAACGTCAAGGGTTACGCCGCTGATGCCGTACTCGCCGTTAAGTCTTGTTGATACTGTTCTGATCGTGTGCTCGTCTTCTGTGATGGATCTCAGGAGTGTTGCAGCGCTGACAGCGATACCGTTGAATGTAGCACCCTTGAGCTTGATGATCTGAGCACCGGAAGACTTTGTCTGCTGTGCGATCTCGTCCTTAACATCCTGGCCGAAAGGTATGCCGATTGCTTCTGCATACTCATCGATGGACATACCTGCAACGTGAGTGTGGCTCCATGCGGGAAACTGTGTCTCGCCGTGCTCGCCGAGGATATAACCGTGAACGTTCCTTACGTCAACGCCGAGCTTTCTTGAGATGAGGACTCTGAAACGTGCTGAGTCGAGGTTGGTACCTGAACCGATGATCAAGTTCGAAGGAAGGCCTGACCACTCTGCTACCTTGTATGTAACGAGGTCACAAGGGTTGGAGATGACCATGATGACACCCTTGTTGTAGTGCTCCATGATGCTGTCTGTGATGACGTGAGCGAGCTTGACGTTCTTCTTTGCAAGGTCAAGTCTTGTCTCGCCTTCTTTTCTGGGGATTCCTGCCGTGATGATGATGCAGTCTGCATCCTTAACATCGCTGTAGTCACCTGCGTGAATATACATATCGCCGATGAACGGAAGTCCGTGGCTGATATCAAGAGCCTCACCCAGAGCCTTTTCCTTATTGACGTCAATAAGAACGAGCTCAGAGCAGAGCTGCTGCATTGCGATTGCGAAAGCGGTTGTTGATCCTACCGCACCTGCGCCGATGATGGCGACCTTAGTTCCTTCCTGTTTGTACATTTCCATACGCCCCCTTTTGTAGCAATACGAATGATAGCAAGAATAAATCTCCAAATAAAGTCATTATTCGTTATGATTTTTACCTAAAAATTTCACTCCGATACCCTTTTTAGCGTGTATTTTAATAATTTGATAATCAAACTTTCATTTGGCCTTTTCATTTGCTTTGCATAGGGCATGAAAAACGGCGCCGGACGAATGTCCTGACGCCGTCTTGTATTAAATATCCTTATAAGATATGTCTCAGATCTCCTGAGGGAGCTCGAGTGTCCTGTCTGCGTTGAGCTGCTTGCAGAGGTCGACGAACTTGTCGAGCGGAACGCCCGGAAGCTGCTTGTTGGAGCCTCTTACGTTAACAGCGACCGTGTTCTCGGCAGCTTCCTTGTCACCTACTACGAGGATGTAAGGATCCTTCATCTGCTTGAACTTCTTGATCTTGTCACGCATGTTGACGTCTGTGTAATCAGCCTCAACACGTACACCTGCAGCAACGAGTGCCTCTTCAACCTTCTTTGCATAGTCGTTATGCTCAGGTCTGATAGGTACAACTGCAACCTGGTAAGGGTTGAGCCAGAACGGGAATGAACCCTTGAAGTGCTCTGTGATGATACCGATGAATCTCTCGAAAGAGCCGAAGATAGCACGGTGGATGACGATCGGCATCTTCTGAGCGCCGTCCTTGTCGACGAATGTGAGCTCGAAGTTGTGAGGGAGCTGGAAGTCGAGCTGGACAGTACCGCACTGCCACTCACGTCCAAGAGCGTCCTTGATCTGAAGGTCGATCTTCGGGCCGTAGAATGCGCCGTCGCCTTCGTTGATCTCGTAGTTGCCGTCACCATACTTCTCGTCGAGGATCTCCTTGAGTGAAGCTTCTGCTGCATTCCAAGACTCGAGATCGCCCATGTAGTCCTCAGGTCTTGTCGAGAACTCTGCGCGGTATGTGATGCCGAAAGTCTTGTAGATCTCGTCCGCAATAGCGATTACGTCCTTGATCTCGTCCTTGATCTGCTCAGGTGTAACGAATGTATGGTCATCATCCTGACGGAACTCCTGAACTCTGAAAAGACCGTTCATCTGACCGGACTTCTCTTTTCTGTGGAGAACATCGTATTCGCTGTAACGGATAGGAAGTTCCTTATAAGAATGCATCGTGCGCTTATAAGACATCATGGCGTTCGGGCAGTTCATAGGCTTTGCCGCCATAGTGTCCTCAGCGTCAACAGAGTACTTTTCTGCCGTCTCGTCGCTCTCGACTGCAGCACAGGCATTAACGCCCTTTGTGATGCCCGGAACGATGAACATGTTGTTCTGATAGTGTGCCCAGTGACCTGAGATGAGCCAGAGCTTCTTATTGTTGATAAGAGGAGCGGAGATCTCGGTGTAGCCGTGCTTGAGCTGGATCTCACGGGAGTACTTCATGAGTTCCTGATAGAGGACCCATCCCCTCGGGAGCCAGTAAGCCATGCCCGGAGCTGTCTCACGGAACATGAACAGATCGAGCTGTGTGCCGATCTTCTTGTGGTCTCTTTCCTGTGCTTCCTTGAGCCATGCAAGGTGAGCCTTGAGCTCGTCCTTGGAAGGGAAAGCGAACAGGTAAATTCTCTGAAGCTGATCTCTCTTCTCATCACCTCTCCAGTAAGCACCGGAAACGTTCTTGATCTTGAAAGCAGCGTTGAAAAGTTCCTGTGAATTGTCTACGTGAGGTCCGCGGCAGAGATCGATGAAGTCATCACCTGTGTTGTAGGTTGAGATCGTCTCGCCTTCAGGCAGATCATTGATGAGTTCTGTCTTGAACTTCTGTCCCTCGAAGATCTTGAGTGCTTCTTCTCTTGAGATCTCATTGCGTGTCCAGTTCTCCCTGCGCTTGATGATCTCATGCATCTTTTCTTCGATTACGGGAAAATCTTCTTCGGTTACCGCTCTCGGCAGGATGAAATCATAATAACATCCGTCTTCGATCTCCGGTCCGATCGCGTACTGCACCTCTTTGCCGAAGATCTCGATCACGGCCTTTGCCATGATGTGAGCAAGAGAGTGACGGTACACCTTCAATACTTCTTCTTTTTCCATTGTAAAAACCTCCTCCAGAGTTTTATGCACAGAACCGCTGTGCAGAGTATTCGAGCATTTTAACAAAAGAAAACCTGTTTTTCCACATAAAATGCCCTTTTTTCAAGGATTTTCGCGAAATAGCAAACCCCGTCGCTAACCACCTGCATATAAAAATGCAGTTTTCGCGAATCTATATGTAGGTGCTTTTTTCGGACCGATGACCACCTTCGCTTGAGTACATACGAAACTCGGAAAATGTCCGTTTTTATCTGTGCATTTTCATCGAAAATGGCCTCCGAAAGGCCTTGCGCACATATATTTTTCCGGAAAAGCCCGTTTTCGTATGTACATTTAGTGCTGGCCGGGGCAAAAACATCCGAAATGCACAGATAAATTCAATGAAAAGTCTGTTTTCGTATGTACGCAACTGCCCCTACGCCCACCCAAGCAAAAAGGCCGCCCCCTGCGGCGCGGCCCTTCCTTCTTCATTAGCCAAAACTTACTTGATCAGGCCCTCGAAAAACGCCTTGGGCTTGAATCCCAGAGACTGTTCCACGACCTCGCCGCCCTTGAAATAAAGGACTGACGGGATGCTCTCGATGCCGTACTCCATTGCGAGCTCGGACTCATCGTCAACGTTTACCTTTCCAACCTTGACCTTGCCCTCGTATTCTTCAGCTATCTGGGAGATGACCGGGCCGAGCATCTTGCAGGGACCGCACCAGGGTGCCCAGAAGTCGACCAGTACGGGGATGTCAGACTCTAAAACCTCTGTCTTGAAGTTATCGATCGTAAGTACTATTTCTGCCATAGTTTTGCACTCCTTTCGAGTTGAATTTGTCTTATAGCATAAGTATAGTTGGTACGGAAAACTTATCAAGTACGCAGAATTAACTCATCTGGTAAGGAAATTATTACTATGGCAATGAAAAACACTGAAAAAGAACCGGAAATGCTCTGTGAGAGCATAACAGGCAAGGACTGCGGCCTAAAAAAGATCATCGGAATCATCGGCGGAAAGTGGAAGATCCTGATCCTCTGCTACATTGACGCAAAAGGTATCGGGCGGTTTGGTGAAATGAAGAGGACCATATACGGCATCACCAACACCATGCTGGCCTCTTCCCTAAAAGAAATGGAAGCAGACGGTCTTATCGAAAGGCACCTTTATGACGAGATGCCGGTCAGGGTCGAATACACCCTTACGGAGAAGGCAAAAACCCTCATCCCCATTCTGCTCGAGCTCAAGCAATGGGGGGAAGCAAATCTGTAATATAAAAAATTAATGAAAAAAGACTTTTTAACATTATCACAGATAATTAACTATATTTGGTCTGAAATTTTTAAAGTTTACTTAAGTTTTGCTCTATATAATCAACACAGCTATTAATATGCGAGGTTAAACAACATGGCAAGAAGGAAAAAGGTTAAGAAATCGACTATCGTCAAGATCATTGTGATCGTCAGCGTCCTTGTGGCTGCTGCTGCGGGCGGCATCATCTATGCAAGGAAATACGTTTCGAAAAAGTTTGCCGACACAAAGCAGACCTATACATCTGTTCAGGCAAACGTTCAGGATCTCAGCACCAGGGTCTCCGGGACGGGTACGCTTCTGGACTCAGACACTGAAGATTATGAGATTCCCGAGAATATCGACATAGATGAAGTCATCGTGGAAGTCGGAGACAAAGTTGAAAAGGGCCAGACACTGGCAAAGATCAACACCAACTCCGTCCTGGCTGCAATGTACGAAATACAGGCCAAGATGGATGCGATCGACAAGCAGCTTCAGAAAGCTTCCGAGCAGAAAGCCGCAACGACCATCAAATCCCAGGTCAAGGGCCGCGTAAAGGCTATATATGTAAAGAAAAACAGCAATGTCATCTCCACCATGACCGAGAAGAATGCCCTCATGATCCTCTCTTTGGACGGCAACATGGCTGTCGAGATCGATAACTGTGATCTCAAAGCAGGCACAAAGGTAAAGGTCAAGTCAGGCAGCAAGACATACAACGGCGCGGTAAAGACTGTCGGCGAGAGCAAGACGAGGATCGTTCTCACTGATAACGGACCTGTCCTCGGAGCTGACGCGACCATCACTTCAACAGACGGAAAGAAGACATACGGAACAGGAAAGCTCGAGGTCAACTCACCTCTCTCGATCGTTTCATACGCAGGTAAAGTATCTTCCGTTAACGTTAAGCTCAACCAGTCGATCAAAAAAGGCAAAGTCCTTCTTAAGCTCACGGCAACTTCCTATACAGCAAATTACGATGCTCTCATCAAGGAGCGTAAGGAACTCGCGGAAGACCTCGCTGAACTCCTTAAGATCTATAACGACGGCGCCATCCTTGCCCAGATGTCAGGAACGATAAAGGCTGTTCCGAAGACTGACGATTCCGAGACAACGACATCGTCATCTTCAAGCTCTTCTCAGAGCGGCTACGGCAATTACGGAAACTATGGCAATTACGGACAGTCGTCTTCATCTTCTTCAACAGATAATTCAACAAATACAAAGACGAATATATTCTCCATCTGCCCTGACATAAAGATGACCGTAGAGGTTTCAGTCGATGAGACCGACATCCTCTCGATCTCAAAGGGCCAGTCTGCCGATGTCACGATCGACTCGCTCGATAAGACTGTCAAGGGAACCATCACGGAGATCGACAAGTCCGGTACGACAACTGACGGCACTGTCGGATATACCGCAGAGGTCACGATCGACAAGGAAAGTGGGATGCTTTCCGGAATGTCATGCACAGTCCTCATTGCAGTAACCGAATACAAGAATTCCGTAACCATTCCGGTCGAAGCTCTCAACAATACCGGTTCATCCTATTTTGTTTACACGACTTATGATGCGGAGACAAACACTCCCGGCGGAATGGTCGAGGTAAAAGTCGGCATACAGAATGACTCATATGCTCAGATCACGGAAGGTCTCGAAGAGGGTGACACCGTTTGGTACAAGGAGCCCGAACAGAATCCTTTCGAAAGATACATGAACAGAGCCAACGGCAACAGCAACAACCGTAATAACAACAGAAACAGAAGCGGTAATAACAGACCTCAGGGCGGTTACAGCGGTAACAACAGACCCCAGGGCGGCTATACGGGTACAAGATCCGGAGGTTCCGGAAACGGCAACCGCAGCAGCAGAAAATCTTCTCTGATCTGATGCAGGAGGCAGACTTAAATGATTACCATGAAAGACATCTGCAAGACCTACCGCATCGGAACTGAGGTAGTTCATGCATTGGACCACGCGACTCTCGAGGTCTACGACGGTGAATTCGTAAGCATCATCGGTCCTTCGGGAAGCGGAAAGTCAACATTAATGAATATCATCGGATGCCTCGACATCGCCGATGAAGGTGAGTATCTGCTCGACGGCATCCCGATCGAGGATTATTCCGAAAACGAACTCGCGACCGTTCGCAACAAGAAGATCGGTTTCGTTTTCCAGAGCTTCAACCTTATCAACAAGCTGACGGCTGCGGAGAACGTTGAGCTTCCGCTCATCTACCAGAAGCTCAAGAAGTCAGAGCGTAAAGCACGCGTAAAAGCAGCACTCGAAAAGGTGGACCTGCTTAAGCGTGCAGAGCACTTCCCTACCGAGCTTTCGGGCGGACAGCAGCAGCGTGTCGCGATCGCAAGAGCAATAGCAACACACCCTTCGCTGATCCTCGCCGATGAGCCTACGGGAAACCTCGACTCAAAGACAAGTAAGGAGATCATGGACATCTTCCACGATCTCAACAGACAGGGAAATACGATAGTCCTGATCACCCATGACAGAAATGTCGCGATGCAGGCTAAGAGAGCCATAAACATTCTTGACGGCAGAGTAACGGAGGCGACGGATGATTCAATCATTTAAAATGGCGCTGAAATCCATCAGCGGAAACAAAATGAGATCGTTCCTCACGATGCTCGGTATCATCATCGGCGTCATGGCCCTCGTCATACTCGTCAGCCTCGTAAGCGGAACGACCAGCTCGGTAACAGACACGATCAACAAGCTCGGAAGCAACCTGGTCGGCGTATCGGTTCAAAACGATTACGGCAATCCGATCAGAAAAGAAGATCTGGATGATCTCATGAAGCGTCCTGAGATCGGTGCGGTTGCGCCCATCGCCAATGGTTCCATGACCGGTAAATACAACACAACGTCAAAGACTGTCACGGTTTACGGAACCAACGGCCAGTATTTCGGAATTAGGAATTACGATCTCATGATCGGCCGTCTGCTCAAGGATTCCGACTACGACAACCACACGAATGTATGCGTTGTTAATTCTACTCTTGCCCAGGAACTGGTCGGCTTCACCGGATGCGTAAACGAAGAGATCACTCTGAATGGCACGAAATTCACCATCATCGGTGTCCTCAAGGAAAACAATGAACAGTCGTCGCTTACCGCGCTCATGGGAGGCGGAAATCTTGAGGCTTACATTCCTTATTCTACGCACGTAAGACTTTCAACCGACACATCCATCAATATCAAAGCGTTCTATATTTCGGCTGCAAAAGACGTGCCCACTGAAACCACAAAGAATCTCGTTAACCGACTCATGCTCGAAAGGTTCAACTACGATGAGGATGCGTTCAATATCCAGTCCACCGACATGCTCGAGGACGCAATGGGCAACATCACAGCGATCCTCTCCATACTCCTGGGCGGCATCGCAGGCATTTCCCTCGTCGTCGGCGGTATCGGAATCATGAACATCATGCTCGTTACCGTTACCGAAAGAACAAGGGAGATCGGTATCCGTAAGGCGATCGGAGCTTCCAGGGGCGCAATCCTCAGGCAGTTCCTGATCGAAGCCATCGTGCTCTGCATGATCGGCTGCGCGATAGGCATCTTCCTGTCATGGAGTTTCTTAAGGCTCGTATCGGTCATCACCGCAAGCCTTGACCTCTCATTCAACATGAACGGTGCAGTCGTTATCGTAGCCGTATCATTCTGTTTCTTCATAGGCGTAGTCTTCGGCCTTTATCCTGCCAACAAGGCAGCAAAGATGAAGCCGATCGATGCGCTCCACTATAGCGAATAAGGAGGCCTGACATGTCTGAAAACAAAGAAAATAAGGCCATTGAGAACAACAATCCTGCAATGCAGAGACCGGGTTCTGCCGCAAGCATGACCCCTGAGATCGTCGAAAACAAAGCAGACGAGATCAAGGCGGCCGAGAACAAACCTGCAGAGAACAAAGCTCCTCTCCAGGACATCGACTCTCCTTTTAAGGCTGCTCCGGAAGCGGCAGGCAATGTTTCCGCTCTTCCCGTAAAGCCGGCGGAAGAGACTGAAGCTCCGGAAGCCGCAGAAAAAAAGAAATCAAAGAAAAGCAAGAAGAACGATGCTTTCAGCGGCATGACCGAAGAGGAAGCCGAAGAAGAGATCAACAAGCTTCATAAGCGCCGCAAGAGAAGGGCCGCGATACTCATTACCATAGTCGCGCTTCTCGTCGCGGGCGGCATCCTGCTTCCCAATCTGTTCAAGTATGTGGCTCCGAAGGTCGATCTTTCCAACATCAACGTCAACACAAAGACACTTGACCATACAGTCGGAAAGACAAGCATCGTCAGGGATTTCACGGCATCCGGAACTCTTTCCGCAGGTGAAACAAAAGACATTAAGATCGCGGGCGACGTCGAGGTCGATGAATTCTTCGTCGAGAACGGCGACGTCATCAAGAAGGGTGACAAGATCGCTTCCGTATCTAAGCCTTCGGTAATGAGCGCGATCGTAGAGGTACAGAAAAAGCTCAAGGCAGTCGATACCCAGCTCAACAAGATCAACTCATCCGACAACAAGACCGTCATAAAGGCAGACTCAACCGCTCGCGTAAAGGCAATCTACGTTAAGAAAGGCAGCAATGCCAAGGATACGATCACCAAGAACGGCGCTTTGATGCTCCTTTCACTTGACGGACTCATGGCAGTCGACATCGACAGGACCGAGAACACAAAGCTCGGAAATGCCGTAACCGTTGTTCTTTCAAACAAGACAAAGGTTTCCGGACAGATCGTTTCCGTCAACACGGATTACGTAACCTGCGTTATCTCCGATAAGACTGCTAAGTTCAAGGACAAGGTAACGGTTCTTGACGCTTCCGGCAAAGAGATCGGTTCTTCCGAGCTCTACATCCACAACGTTCTGCCGATCATGTCTTATTCCGGATCTGTAAGCAAGGTTTCTGTAAAGCTCAATCAGCAGGTCAAGAAAGGCACCGAGCTTCTTACCCTCACCGGCACCAGATACTCAGGAGAATTCAGCAACCTGATGTATAAGAGAAGCGTCCTCGAAGATCAGATGAAATACCTTTTCGAGGTATATCAGACAGGCATCATCTACTCAGAACATGACGGTGAAGTCACCGGCATCAACGATAAGGAGGACGAAGAAGAGGAAGAAGATTCCGATGAGAAGTCTTCGACAAGCACATCCAAGCTTTCAGCCGGTCCTAAAAAGCTCGGCAATCTTGCGATCAAGGTCAGCGATGACAGCACGAATCCTCCGGAGAACGTTCCCGTAACCGGATTCCTGAACTACGCCTTAGTGATCAGCGGATTCAAGACATCGGGCGGAAGCACTTCTTATGCCGTCAACGCAGCATCTGACAAGGCAGATCCGCTTCCGGATGTGGATTACACAAAGCTTCCTGACAGCATTACGAAGCGTGACCAGTACAAGTATTCACAGAACGATTACATCCACGACCCCAGCGTTCCCGTATATTCATACGATTCATCCAAGAAGGAGTGGAAAAAAGGTTCTTCATCTGATTTTGCTTTTGGAGATCTTCTGATCCTCACATTTAATACAAACGGCGACATCGCCTGGGTCATCAGATATCCCCAGACCTCCAATCCCGATCAGGGCGGCGGCCAGGGTGGCCAGGGCGGACAAGGCGGCCAAGGAGGTCAGGGCGGCCAGGGTGGTCAGAACAATCCCGGCGGCTGGGGCGGACGAGGAGGAAACAGAGGGATCGACTGGTCTTCCCTCTTCGGCGGACGCGGCGGCAACTCTTTCGGCGGCAGAACAGGTACCGGTGTTTACGGCATCGGCACACAGAGCGGAACCAATACACAGACCGAAGAAGAAAAATACGAAGTCGAAGAGACTCTCATTGCCACGGTCGTCAATCTTGAGACCATGTCAGTCACGCTCTCGGTCGATGAACTCGACATCATAAACATCAACAAGACTCAGGAAGTCGACGTTACTCTTGATGCCATCAAAGGCAAATCATTCAAGGGCAAGATAATCTCGATCGACACAGACGGAACCAAGAGCGGTACCGGCAACTCAAAATACAGTGTAAAGATCGAACTCGAAAGAACAGACGACATGCTCACGAACATGACGGCTTCCGTACGTGCCCACATCAGCACTGCAGAGGTCCTGAGCGTTCCTGCCGAGGCACTTGTCGAAAGAGACAACAAGACTTATTGCTACACTTCGTACGATAAGGAAAACGATACTCTTACAGGAGAGATCGAAGTCAAGACCGGTATCTCCGACGGCAAGAACGTCGAGATCGTCTCAGGCCTTAACGAAGGCGACAAGATCTGGTACAAATACGCAGAAGGCCTTGTATACAAATTCGTCAGGTAACATTGTTGCAAACGTTAACAGCAAAAGGACTGCACGGTGTGCAGTCCTTTTTGTTTTCAACCGAGCCTACGGACCGGAACCACTTTTTGTTCTATCTGGTCCGTAGGTTTTAGCAATTTATCGACTCAAATAACAGATACCTACGGACTGTTCAGATGTTTCTTTCATTTTGGTCCGTAGGTTGACTGATTTTTAGCAGTTAGAAAACCAAAAACCTACGGACTAAATCAGACATTTCTCGATCCCAGTCCGTCAGAGCATTCAGAACCTGATCTTCGCCTCGAAAACACCATCCGCCGATTTAAGTTCAAGCTTATATCCGAGAATGTTCAGATTGTTGTCGGCAATGGAAAGCCCGAGACCCGTTCCCCTGTCGCTTCTGGAATCATCGCCTTTGACGAATGCCTTTTTAAGTGACTCAACATCTTCGTAAGTCCTCTCCGACTTATTGGATATCGTGAGACTTTCAAGTGCGATCGTTATCTCAACGGTACTTCCCTCTACTGCGTATCTGTCACTGTTTGAAAGAAGGTTGTCCACTGCCTGTTTGAAAAGCTTTCTGTCGGTCTTGAGCTTAACATCGTCGCCTTTGACTTCAGTCATCATTGAAGGGAATGCCTTAAGGCTCTCATTAACAAGTTCCAGGACGCTGACATCTTCACGCTTGACCTCGACTTTGCCCGTCTCACCTTTTGAAAGCATGAGGATGTCTTCTACCATATGATCCATCGTCCTGATCTTCTCGCTTATCTTGCGCGAATATTCTGCGGTCTTTACTGGGTCTCCGGCGAAATCTTCAAGGCTCTCGGCATAAGCAGAGATGGCAGCCATCGGTGTCTTGAGGTCATGAGCCATGGCCTCGGTCGTCTTGGTCCTGTATTCGAAGATGTTCCAGACTGTCTTGTCTTTCTGGTACTTGATGAATGCCATCAAAAGCGCGACAGCCATTGCTGACAGTATGGCAACGCCCATGATGAACACGCATGTATACGGGGCTAAGTTATAGACAGAATATGAGACAGGATATGTATAACCGACATGCCATGGCAGTTCACGGGATTTGGATACGTTCTCATAATCCTCATATTCAACACGGTAGGCCACCTTGTTGTCCGCATCCGGGATTGCATATTGGACTATGTCTTCTGCAGAAAGGCGTGGGTCCATTCTGTATGAGAAGATCATGCCGTAACCCCGGCCGTTCTCTGATTCAACGTACTCATAACCGCTCAGTTCTCTCTGACCAAGATCAAGATCGTATTTTTTTTCGTTATCTTCAATGGTTATATGCCGGGGGATGAACGTATGGTTTTCGTGGTTAATGTAAGCACTTTTGACGTAGTATATGATCGAATCAAACCTCTCACCATAGGTGTGAACAAAAAAAGGATCCCACTGGTATTTGGCATAAAGGTCACTTGTAGTCTTGGGATTGTATTTACCGTTCATGAACTCATACAAAGGCCCAAAACACGACATGTCTTCAACATGAAGAAACTCATATGGCTTCTTAAGGTTATAACGGATAAATGCCGTGTCCTTGTCTGTTGCGAGCTTCTTTCCGCCTACGGTAACTTCCGCATAATTGTCATCAGTCATCTGATAGATGAAAAGGTCAAGCTCCAATTCCGACAAAATGCTCTCATACTCCGGACTTCCCTGCTCTGCTTTGGAAAGCTCTTCTGCCTTTTCTTCGATCCGGTTGCGGTATACGTTCCTGCTCTCAGATCTTTTGTCTTCTAAGAAATAATCAAGCCACTCTAAAGCAAATGCAGACAAGATAAAAGTAATCAGGCACATGGCCAGAAATCTTACGATGAATATCTTCCCAAACTGCGGTTTGGTAATTGAAGTTCTTTTCATATAACGCTCCTTCCAAAAGGCGGTCAGACGATCTTGTAACCGCCTCCGATGACGGTCTTGACCGCATTCCCGGAACTTCCGAGACTCTTTCTGAGCTTCTTGATGTGGTTGTCTACGACTCTGTCAGTGCCGTCAAAACCCATACCCCACACAAGATCCAAAAGCCTGTCTCTTCCGAGTACCATTCCCTTGTTCTCCATGAGAACCTTCAGAAGGAAGTATTCTTTCGGCGCCAGATCCACTTTGCGCCCGCCGGCCTCAACCTCCATCCGCAGCGGATAGAGCCTGATGTCACCGCATTCAATGACGACTTCAGTGCGCATCTGCGCATCCGTTCTGTTCAGAAGCGCAAGACATTTGGCATACAGCACCTTAAGCGAAAAGGGCTTCGTCATGTATTCGTCAGCACCTATCTCATAACCCTTAAGGATGTTGCTCTCGTTTGCCAGCGCCGTCAGGAAGACGATGGGACATCCGCTTTTCGCGCGAAGGGCCTTGCAGACTTCAAATCCGCTGGGGCCCGGAAGCATGATGTCCAGTATCGCGATATCGTAATCGTTCTCTTCGACGAGCTTCAGAGCCGTGTTGCCGTCAGGAGCAGTTTCCACTTCAAAGGATCCTTTGCTCCTGAAAAAATCAGCTGTCAGCGCAAGAAGCTCAGCAGAGTCTTCGACTATCAATAACCTGGCCAATTCCGAATACCTCCCTAAGGCAATGCTACTATGCCAATGTATCCTCCATATATCCTTAAGATAACCCAGCGTGATATAATTTCATTATCAAAATTATTTTATCAAGGAGACGTGTCATGAAAAGGTCTTTGCGGAACGGCCTGCATGCAGTGTTGGCTCTTTTAGTAATATGCTTCGTCTTTTTCTCCGTACAAGGGTTCGCTCATGCTGAAAGCACAGTCCATACTCCGAGACCGTCGGTCAACGGAAAGCTCCATGTTGAAGGCACTTCTCTTGCAGACGAAAAGGGACAGACAGTCCAGCTCCGCGGCGTCAGCACTCACGGCCTGACATGGTTTTCGGATTTCCTGAGCAACGATCTTTTCAGCGAAGTCTCAAAAGACTGGGACTGCGGCCTCATCCGTCTTGCCATGTACGCCTCCGTCTATGACAGCAAGGACCGCGAGGAAAGCTATAACCTAATGAAAAAAGGCATCAATCTCGCAATCAACAACGACATGTATGTAATCGTTGACTGGCACATGCTCGAAAAGGGCAATCCCGTCGAAGAACTCAACTCCGCGACTGAGTTTTTCGAGAGGATCTCCGCAGAATACAAGAACTCCCCCAACCTGATCTTCGAGATCTGCAACGAGCCCAACGGCCCTGCAAACTGGTCTGATGTCGCTTACTATGCAGACCAGGTGATCCCCATTATCCGCAAGAACAATCCCGACGCGGTCATCATAGTCGGCACGCCGGAATACGGCAGGAACCTGGGTGACCCTGTCCTTCGTCCTTTAAATCACGGCAACATCGCATATTCACTCCATTTCTATGCAGCCTCGCATAAGGAAGGCCTGAGGGAAGAGCTCGCCTCGGCGCTCGCACAGGGGCTTCCGGTCTTCATAAGTGAGTGCGGCATCAGCGAAGAGAGCGGCGACGGAACACTCGATTTCAATTCCGCCACCGAATGGTTCAACCTCCTGAACAGATACAAGGTCAGCTACGCAGTCTGGAACCTCTCCGACAAGGACGAGTCATCTGCATTCTTCAAGCACGGCTTCAAGCCAGGTCAGCAGATCCAGGACAGCGATCTGACGGTAACGGGTCTCTGGGTAAGAGAACTCATCCGCGGCAAGTCACCTTACGATATCTACACACCCGTACCCATAGTTGAAAAGACCAAGACTTCGACAATTAAGGCATGGGTCGTTAACTCTCTTGGTGAAAGAGGCTATTCCGCCATCCACTCCTGGGTATTTTTCGCTTCAATCTCATCGGGCATCGTTGTGTTTTCACTGCTCGTCATTCTGATCTACCGTTCAATGAGATCGCGCAAGAGACTTACTTACGACGATGTTGTTCAGCCTGATAAGAACAATAAGCAGTCAGGCGCCTTCGCAAAGTTCTGCCTGTTTATCAGTGTGTTCTTCACTATTATCTATATTGCATGGCGTATCCTGTATTCAGTACCGCTGCAGTCAGGCCCTCTGGCTATCGCAATGAACATCATGCTCCTCATCGTTGAGGTATTGGGTTTCATCGAATCGCTCGTCCTGTACCGTAACCTCTTCGGAAAGAGAGAGCATCCTCTCCCTACCATCCCCGACAATGCATGGCCTGACGTGGACATCTTCATCGCGACCTACAACGAGCCGACGGAACTTCTTTACAAGACCATCAACGGCTGCAAGCATCTTAAGTATCCTGACAAGTCAAAAGTCCACATCTGGGTATGCGACGACAACCGCCGTCCGCAGATGAGAGAACTCGCAGAAAAGATGGGCGTAGGCTACTTTGACCGTCCCGACAACAAGGGCGCAAAGGCAGGCAACCTCAACCACGCAATGGGTCTTACGAGTTCGCCTTACGTCGTTACGCTCGATGCCGACATGATCGTAAGGAGTGACTTTCTTCTTAAGACAATCCCTTATTTCGTAGACGTTGAACTGCGCGAAAAGGACAAGCCCGAAGAAGAGCGGCTCCACCTGGGTCTCCTGCAGACACCCCAGTGCTTCTACGATCCTGACGTTTTCCAGCACGCCCTCTATTCAGAGAAGCGCGCCCCCAATGAGCAGGACTTCTTCTACCGCACGATCGAGCCCGCCAAGACCTCCACAAACAGCGTCATCTACGGCGGATCCAACACGATCCTTGCCCGCCGCGCTCTCGAGGATATCGGCGGATTCTTTACCGGTTCCATCACGGAGGACTTCGCAACGGGTCTTCTCATCGAATCCGCAGGCTATATCAGTTTGGCTCTCCCCGAGCCTCTTGCGAGCGGTCAGACACCTCACACCTTCAAGGAACACATCCAGCAGCGCACGCGCTGGGGCAGAGGCGTCATCGTAACCGCAAAGAAGCTCAAGATCTTCAGAAGAAAGAACCTGAACCTTGCACAGAAGGTCAGCTACTGGAGCTCGGTAATCTACTGGTATTCGCCGATCAAGAACCTCATCTATGTATTGAGCCCCCTGCTCTATGCGACATTCGCGATACCTGTCTTCAAGTGCAACTGGCTTGAGCTCCTGGTATTCTGGCTGCCGATGTTTTTCATGCAGGACTTAACATTAAGGCTCAACAGTAAGAACACGATCTCCAACAGGTGGAGCGGTATTTACGAGACGAGCGTCATGCCTCATCTCTTCATCCCGATCCTGAAGGAATCCGTAGGCATCACGCTTGCGAAGTTCAAGGTCACGGATAAATCCAAGAAGAGCAATCTGCGCCAGCGCGATTTCCGTTCGATGATTCCGTTCCTCATACTGATAGCAATGTCGCTCGCGGGCATTATCAGGATCGCCGTGATCTTCAACGTATCACAGACGGTAAGCGTTCTCATTCTGTTGTTCTGGATTGTCAGGAACCTCTACTATCTCATCATGGCGCTGTTCCTCATCGACGGACGTGACAGCGACGGCGAGACGGTCCATGTTCTGGATTCCGAGCTTGTTTCCGTGGAAGCAGACGGACAGACATTTGAGGGCGTTACGACTCAGATGACCGAGCACAGCGTGACGGTATTCCTTGATGACGATCCGTCCATAAGACTCGGTTCGAGCGTTAAGATAAACATTATGAATGACAAGGCAAACGTTACGGTCAACGGCGTAATTGCCGGAATAAAAGAATCCCGCAACAACATTGCGAGAACACATACTATCGAGATACTCGATTTTGGAGATGAAGAGACAGAATATCTCCAGCTCCTTTACGACCGTATCCCGACCCTGCCCCAGTCACTTAGAAGAGACTTCAGTGCTCTTTCTCACATGTGGCAGAATATCGCTCACCGTGTCGCAAGGACAAGGCAGTAATATCAGAACCTTCCCTTTCTGTATTTAACAAACGAATAAACTGCTGCGCTTCCGAATATAAGAGCCAAAACACCGAGGGGAAAATTCTCGATGTGAGTTACTCCCTTTTCAATTACGTTCGCTGCTGTCAGGAACGTAAACGTCAGTGAGCTGATCAAGTTGCAGATGTAGCTTGTCCTGTAGATGTCGGGTGTTACATGAGTGTTCTTTACGGTAATGTCTGTCATTGTCGTGCCCTCTCTTTCGTGATTATGGACTCATTATCACAAGGGCTAAAGGACCGGACAATCATTAATACAGGCCCCTTCTGATGCTTAAGCAACAAAGACGGAGCCTGATGTCGACAATTGGGAAGATTTACTTCATGAGTTCCCAGAAACTTATGGCGCTCGCGACGGCGACGTTCAGCGAATCCACTCCATAATGCATCGGTATCCTTACACGGTAGTCACAGGCATCAATGACGTCTTTGGGAAGCCCTGTGCCTTCTGTACCGAGCAGAATG
The DNA here is from genome assembly GCA_017509205.1 of Clostridiales bacterium. GTDB lineage: Bacteria > Bacillota > Clostridia > Saccharofermentanales > Saccharofermentanaceae > Saccharofermentans. The sequence goes on from JAFWQF010000027.1 coordinate 20,549, forward strand.
GCCACCTTTTCATTTGCCCTGATCTCATCGTTGTCCACACTTGTTGAATCGTCGGTAAGGGCCATC
>JAFWQF010000005.1 GCA_017509205.1 Clostridiales bacterium
ATCTCGCCGTCCTTAGTTCTCGAGATTACCTGCAGCACATCAGGGAGCGAGCTTTCTTCTGCTGCGAGCGAGTGATATCTTGCAACGTCGATCTCAACGAAAAGCCCTTCGAAGAGTTCGCAGCTTACATCGATCTCCGCTCTTGACTGTTTGCCGTGCATCAGCTGCTTTGCGTATCCGACAACGCCGCCGTATGCTTCTGTGATCGCCTGATGTCCCAAGCAGACTCCGAGGACGGGAACCTTGCCTGCGGCCTTGACTGCGATCTCTTCGCAGATGCCTGCGTCAGCAGGGCGCCCCGGGCCGGGTGAGAGGATTATCGCATCGGGCTTTAGATCAAGTACTTCTTCTGCGGTCATGGCGTCATTTCTGATGACCTTGATGTCAGGGTTGATAGAGCCGACCATCTGGTAGAGGTTGTAGGAAAAGCTGTCGTAGTTATCGATAATAAGAATCATTTCCTTATCCTCCTTAAAGCTTGTCAGCGCTCTCGATCGCCTTGACGACCGCTGCTGCCTTGTTGATGCATTCCTGATATTCCTTTTCGGGAACGGAATCGTAAACGATGCCTGCGCCAGATCTTACGTAGATCTTGCCGTTCTTCTTATATGCGAGCCTGATCGCGATGCATGTATCGAGATTGCCGCCGAAATCGATGTACCCGATCGCACCGCCGTAGATTCCGCGCTTGTTCTTCTCGAGCTCGTTGATCAGCTGGCATGCCTTGATCTTGGGAGCACCGGAAAGAGTGCCGGCAGGGAGGATGGCATCGATCGCATCGAATGCGTCCTTGTCTTCCCTTATCTCGCCTCTGACCGTGGATCCGATGTGCATGACGTGCGAGAACTTTTCGATGTTGTGGTACTTGATGACTTCAACGCTTCCGAACTTTGCGATCTTGCCGATGTCGTTCCTTCCCAGGTCGACGAGCATGTTGTGCTCTGCGAGTTCTTTCTCGTCTGCGAGAAGCTCTGTCTCAAGTGCCATGTCTTCTTCATATGTCTTGCCTCTCGGGCGTGTGCCTGCGAGGGGATAAGTGTAGAGCTTGCCGTTGTCGAGCTTTACCAGAGTCTCGGGAGAAGCGCCTGCAACTTCCACGTCCGTGCCTGAGAAGTAGAACATGTAGGGTGAAGGATTGAGTGTCCTGAGCACACGGTAAACGTTGAGCATTGAACCTTCGTAATCAGCTTCGAGCCTGTTGGAGAGAACGATCTGGAAGATGTCGCCCTCTTTGATGTGATACTTGGCTTTTTCGACCATTGCACAGTATTCTTCTTTGGCGAAAAGGGGCTTAACCTCTGACAGAAGCCTTCCTGCGGGTTCTTCAACGGGCTTTCCGTTGATAATGATGTCGGCGATCTTTTCGAGCGCTCTGCATGTATCATCGTAGCTGTTTTCGACGTCATCTGAACGGACGTTTCCGACCATGACGATCTTCTGCTTGAAGTTGTCGAAAGCTATGACCTTGTCGAAGAGCATCAGGTCGCAGTCCTTGAAATTGCCTTCATCAACGCATTCGAGATCGAGTGACTTCTCAACGTGCTTGATGTAGTCGTAAGCGAAATAACCTACGAGTCCGCCGGTGAAGGAGGGCATGCCGTCGATGACGGGAGACTTGTATTCTGCGATGATCTCGCGCATGTATCTTCCGGGATCATCTGTTGCAATGTTATCATTGCGGCCTTCGCCGGAGATCTTCAGCTCGCCGTTCATGTATGTGATCTCTAAAGTCGGATCGAATCCCAGGAAAGTGTAGCGGCCCCATTTAGCCTGATTCTCCACGGACTCAAGTATGTAAGCGTGTGTGGATAATCCCTTGATTATCTTCAGGACCTCGATGGGGGTCCTGATGTCGGCCATGATCTCACACCTTACGGGTGCGCATTTGTATTCAGGATTCGTAGCGAGAATGTCTTTGATCTCGTCCTTGCCCGGATAGAAATTCATGTCAGATTCCTCCTTGTCTTTTTTCGGTTGGAGGTTCTTTTTCCGGGCAATAAAAAAGTCCCCGGCAGAAGAACCCTCTTCTTCTCCAAGGACGAATTAAACAATAATCCGCGGTGCCACCTTGATTCACAATCGCTTGTGCACTTAACTAGAGTACCAACATACCCCGGGCTTCTTAACGGAGCCACCCGTCACAGAATACTCAGTTGCCTTAAGGCTTCCTTTGACTGTGCCCTCATCGGACCATTATGATGAACTGCGTTCCGCCCCTTCTCATCTTACGGGACTCTCTGTAGGTGCACGAAACATCTTTACTTCCGAATCTACGGTTTCACTATTGGGCAAAGGATATATTTCCGCAGGGGGTTTGTCAAGGCTAATTTTTTAATCTTAAGACCCTGTAACATTGTTACACTGCCTGAAAAGCGTGCGCGCGCGGTCCGGGTGCTATATAATATGTGACGGATAAGGGGATAGGAGGATGGATAAATGACAAGACTTGAGACGATAAGAAGGTTCAATCTCATTTCATCAATGATCGACACTATCAGCGCAGGAGCTTCAACCTGGCTTGGTGTCAAATGCTTTATCTGGAGCAACACTGTCAGCAGCAAGGTAGGCAGTAAGATCGCCCAGACTCCTGGCCATTCCGATGAGACACTCAACACGGTGATCAAGATCGCAAAAGCCGGCGGAATGTTGGCAACGGGTCTTCTGTCTGTTGTCCTGGTCCTGATCGGCATCGTCATGCTGATAATTGCATTTAACCTGATAATCCCGGCTGTTTTCGGCTTCGTATCCGTAAAGCGCGCAAGCAGGAGCGAAGAGCCTGCCAAAGCCGTAAAGGCGATCAGGACAGCTGACATAGTCAGGCTGATCTTTCATACGCTGCTGGTGGTCGGTGCGATACTGCTCATCATAATAGCCATATACAACGGAGCATTCGGCATGGCCATAATAACGGCCGTTGTGGTCTCAACGGTCCCGTTCGTGCTTTCGATCCTGTCTCTGGTATGGCAGGGCAAGATGAAAGGCGCCGCTGTCAACGACGATCAGATGAATATGGATAATGCGGGATTCTGATCAGTCTTCGCCTACGAAAACATTCCAGGAAGCTATCTCACGGTCAGGGATGATCGTCATGATGTTCTTCGCGTGATCAAGCAGATAATCACTGTAACCCCATGACCATGTGCGGTTTGTGAGTTCCTTGATGATGTCCATGCTGATCTTTTCGATCAGTTCCTGCTTTTTGTCGTGCTTGGATTCATTGAGCTGTGTAAGCTTGCCAAGGAGTTTTACCGCTTCGGTGCAGACCGTGAAGTCTTCCATCGCCCTGTAACGCCACTTGTAATAAGGCATGTAGGTGCGGTTGAGCAGGAAGATGGCAGCTGATGCTTTGTGGATAAACTCCTCGCAGCAGTCGTGGGCCGCCTGGATGTCGCCTCTCTTAATGGAACGCTCATAGTTGAACTGACCTGTCTTGCCGGCCATGCCGCAGTTTGCGGCGACCTTTTTCTTGAGAAGGCTGTCAGGGTAGAAATCCTTCCACGCTTCGCGGATCGCTGTGAACTTTCCGAGAGGATCAGTGAAGACCTTGCCGTTGACGGCTTCCGCGAGATACATCATGGGTGTCTCGATCCAGTCTTCGGTCTTTTCGGGGAAGCCTTCGATTCCGGTGCGCTCGGTATAGAACTCTTCAATGCTGTGGACGCCGATGCGGTGCTTTCTCGCGCCTGTCATAAGGCTGGAACCCGGCTCCATGCCGATTTCTTCTTTGTGCTTTTCAAGGAATTCATTGATGGGAAGGGCATCGTAAGCCTGCTGGAGTTCCTCGCCGATCTTCTTGTTTACGAATTCGGGGATCCAGATGCAGAATCCCGGAGCGTAGTCGTGATCCCTTGAAACCGCATCATCGTAACCGAAACATTCAGAACCCTGGCCTGCGAGACCCGTGGCGATCATGTTTATGTAATCAGGGAACTTCTCCTCAAGCATTGGTTTGCCGTATTCATTATAAAATTCCTCGGCGATCTTAAGTCCGTTCCACTGATCCATAGCAGGTCCTTTCCATCAGCGCTTGTAGCCTGATTGTTCGTGCAGTTTTTTCTTGGTTTCGTACATTAGGTTGTCAGCATCTTTGATGTAGTCGGTCAGAGCCTTTTTGGTCTCATGATCGCTCAAGATGTATCCCGAACTTATGGAGAGCCTGAACGGCCAGACACCGTCCTTGTTGACTCTGTCGATTGCTCCGTTTATGGCATCCTTGAGGGCATCTGCTTCTCCGGGAGATTTGACGCTTCCGATGATGAGGAATTCATCGCCGCCGAACCTGACGCCTATCCAGTCGTCCCTTAAGTTGGACTTGATGGCGCTTGCGGTAAGCCTGATAGCGGCGTCGCCGTTCATGTGGCCGAAGACATCGTTGATCTGCTTCATCATGTTGATGTCGATGAACATAACCATAAGCAGAGTGTTGCCGCGGATGCTGTCTTCGTAGATCGGAATGGCCTTGTTCTCGTAACCGAAACGGTTGTAAAGACCGGTCATGGTATCGATCTCGGAAATCTCGCGGAGTCTGTCATTGTAGATGTGCAGCTTGATGTTGGATCTCTGGATCCTCAGCGCGAGCATGAGCTTCTCGAGATAGGCATTGAGGTCCAAGTGCTCACGCATGATCCTCGTGCCGTCGGTTGTGACGAGATATCCGTAATTCCATCTGTCCGTATGGAGCGGGAAGATATAGTAGATATGGTTGTTCTCGGAATCGGGATCGTATCCGGGAACGATCCTGGTCCTGTTGGAAGATACCTTCTCGGTGATCTTGCCGTCTTTGATCGCAACGATGGGGCAGCTCGATGTTGTGATGCCGTTCTCATGAACTTCCTCATCGCTTGCCATTACGTTATTCAGGTAAAGGTTATGTATTACCAGATAGAAATCATCACCGACAAGATCATGCTCACTTCCGTAGTAATCGATCAGGTTTTTCCTGAGCGTATCGTAATCAGGTGCACTGGTGATCAGGTTGGTCAGTGTACGTTCGCTGGTTTCAAGGTAATTACGGTCAAGATATTCTGAATAAGTCTTGCGTCCGTATTCACGGCGTGAGTGATCGAAACCTTTGCCTTCATGGCATCTGCAGCTTTCACCGATGACTATCTTGGACTTCATCAGGATCTTGTGGGGCACCTCCATGCCTGCAAAGACTGAATCAAAGACCTTGATGCACTTGTAACCGATGCTCTCGTAATCAGAAGTGACTGTTGTGAGGACCGGGTAAAATGTCTGTCCGCCTGTAGTGCAGTCGTAACCGGTTACTATGACGTCCTCGGGAAGATTGAATCCGAGATCCGTAAGCTCCGTGGAGCAGGCGAGCGCCATGATGTCGTTCGCGCATATTATCGCATCGGGCATACCGCTCGGGTCTGAAGCGATCTTCTTGGTTGCTTCCGTGGTGAGAACGTTTCCCCAGTTGCCGTAGTATATATCATGGTCGTCAAGCTTAAGACCGTGCTCTTCAAAGACCTGCTTTACCGTGTTGAGTCTGCAGATGCTCTCGGGGTGGTCTGCATATCCCGCGATGAATGCAGCACGCTTGACGTCGTGTACTTCGATAAGGTGCTCGGCGATCTCCTTCATTCCGGTGATGTTGTCGATGTCGATGCAGATGCATCCTTCAACGTCGATTCCGATGCTGATGACGGGGATTCCCGCAATGACGGCCTGCTTGACGATCGAAATACCGGTCTCAACGCTGTTGAGCGCATTTGCGAAGACCAGTGCGCCGTCGTAGTCCTTCAGTTTCGGAAGTGAATAGATGTTGAGCTCACCCTTGTTATAGTTCTCGGGCGTGTCATAGGATGCATAGCTTGCGAAGATGAAGAAATCGTAGTCGGAAAAAGTGTCAGACTGCTTTATGCCCTTGAGCGTGGCGTTCAGGGCTTCAAAACCGTAACCATTAACAAATATTGCTATCTTTTTCCTCATATCAATGCACCTTAATACTAGGTTACATTAGATATGTTACCGCTATAACCGCATAAAGAAAACAAAATGTTAAATTTTTTTACTATTTCTAAAATTACAATTCAATTAAATAGTACCCTGAAATGCCCGATGTGCGCATTTTTGCCGCAAAGAATGTAAAAAGGAATGTTAGAATCGGACTGTCAAACAGGGGGATCTGGTTTTGTCAGCTAATGGAAATCACAAGAAATTAAAAATGGTGCTGATCGTTGTTGAGTGCATGGGATTGCTTGCTTTCCTGTGTACGTTCCCTGTTTTCAATTCCGGAAATATCGCAGGCATTGCGGTAATGGACGTGCTGCTCCTGATGACCATATTCTGGAACAAACTCAAGGGGTTCAGGGAAAGCAAGGCAGGTAAAGTCATAACAGCGGCGGTATTTATCTTCCTGATCCTCGGATTCGCTTTTGCGGGATTCCTCTCGGTAAACATGGTCAGAGCCTGTCTGGCAAAGCCTGAGAAGCCCAACATGGTCGTTGTCCTCGGCTGCCAGCTTTGGGGCGAGGATCCTTCTCCGATGCTGAAGAAAAGACTCGATAAGGCTTATGATCTTCTGGTCAAATATCCTGACGTGCCGGTTGTCGTTACCGGCGGACAGGGTGATGACGAGGTGATCTCGGAGGGTGAAGGAATGAAGAGATACCTCATGAAAAGAGGCATTTCCGAAGACCGCATCATTGTTGAGGACAAGTCGACATCCACCTACGAGAACATTAAGAACGCGTTCGAGATCACAGACAGGATGGGCCTGTCGAGAGACATCACCATAGCCACTTCGGAATATCATGTGTACAGGGCTTCGCTCATGGCGAAGCAGCAGGGCGCAGGCGAGGTTACATCTGCTCCGTCTTTCACTGACATCAATCTCATTCCCGCCTTCTGGGTAAGGGAATGGCTGGGCATATCTCACTTCCTGGTATTCGGCTACTGAGCCCTCTGACGTTTAGAATCTGTTTTCATGTAATTCACCAATCCGTCAACCATAAGAGACCCAAAATGTGCTATACTCGTTTGCAGAGGTTATGAGTCTGGGGACGATGTGGGTCCGCGACTCTATTGGCAACTTTTTCATTAAAGTTTAGGAGAAGCGTATGACAATTGAAGAGCTGTACAGCGGTCGTAACGTAGAAGATTTCTACATCGGTAAGATCACACAGGTTTACAGGAGCTGCTGCGTTGCGCAGGTAGATAACGTTCAGCTAATGTCCAACAGGGAAAGGTTCAGCACTTCGTTTCTCCCGAATACCATCAACTATTTCGTAATCATTAAATCCACTCTGGGACTCTTCCTGGGAGAAGTTTTCGAGAACAAGGCATCCAGAAAGAGCATCTTTGAAATGTCATCCACCGCGGATGAGAAGAATTCCGATTATCAGGAAATCAACATTGATACCATTGCCATCATGAGACCTGACGGATCCAAGTTCGATCTCGCAGGTTTCCATCAGCTCGGCATCACCGACAGGGTATATCTCGCACCCGATGAGGCTTATCAGATCTTCCTGCATTCACTTGAATTCTCCCAGGATGTTGAGGAAAGACTTCCCGCATTCGCTACATATCTCAACAGATCAGCTGCTCCGGTATCTCTTAAGCCCAGCACGCTGTTCAACCGCCATCTCATGTGCATCGGAGCTACCAACAGCGGTAAGTCCACTACTGCTCTTTCCATCCTTGACAAGATGGTCTCCACAAAGCGCAAGGCCCTGATCATCGATCCTACGGGCGAGTACAGGGATGCATTCTCCAACGACGAGATCACGAAGCTTACGCTCGGTATCGACACAACGATCTCTCCCGGTAAGGTAACGATGCAGGAATGGGAGAAGCTCTTCGAAACCACGAGCAACAGCCAGGGCGCTGTTCTTGCTGAAGCCATCACATCACTGCGTTACATGCATAAGACCGGTCAGGACAAGTGCTTCTACAAGGTCGGTGAAGATATCGAAGAGGTCCAGGAAGCTTTGGCATCTGTCGGTGCAGCCGACTGCGAATTCGACATCTCGCTCCTTCCTGAGCAGATCCAGGCAGAAGCCGTATCAGAGCCTGCAAGAGACGATAACTACAACTTCAAGTACTGCTACGACATGCTCAAGGCTAATGCCAACAACCCCTTGATCCAGAAGATCCAGTATCAGATGACGAACACGAGACTGCTCTCGTTCTTCTCCAATGATCCGTCAATGTATAATCTTCTTGACGTTATCGACGAGTTCATTCACACACCTGAAGTCAGCCTTTATATCGATACATCGTCACTCGGTGCTGCAGAAGGTATCGGCGGCATGGTCATCGACCTCGTCTGCAACTTCGTCATACAGCAGGATAACATCAATCCGTTCATCTTCTTCATC
>JAFWQF010000028.1 GCA_017509205.1 Clostridiales bacterium
AAAATCCTGCTTCTACAAGATGGGCGAAGATGCCTTTGCGAAGAAGGATCTTAAGAATGCCGCATCCTTTTTTGTCAGTGCAGAAGACTACAAGGACGCACCCGACAAGGCAAAATCCATCTACTATACACTCGGCACGGAAGCTCTCGGTCAGAAAGACTACGAGAACGCGGCAACTTACTTGAAACTTGCAGATGGCTTCAAGGATACCGCGACGGTTGGGAAAGAAGCCTTCTACATCACGGGAACAAAGCGATACAGCGAGAAGAAATATACTGAAGCAAGCGAATTTTTTAACCTCGCGGGAAGCTATAAGGATGCCAAGACACTTTATCAGGCAAGCACTTACGCCAACGGCATCCTGACACTGCAGGCAAAGAACTATGCTGAGGCCGCAGGACTTTTCGAAAGCTGCGGAAGCTATAAGTTTTCCAAGGATCTTGTAAATGTATGCATCGCTGAGGCTGCAATGGCAAACAACAAGATAAGCCAGGCGATGGCAGCTTACAAGAAGGTTTCTGCCAAGACCAAGATATCGGGATTTGACGTTCAGGGCAGGAAAGCGTTTGCCTCAAGATGGTACGCGCTCGACAAGATCAGCGGAGAGCACAGCCCCTATTACAACAATATCTATGCCACGAAGAAGTATCCCGGGTTGACCAGAAAATTCTTTTTCAGAGACATAATCCCCGGACAGGGTATCTCGATCAGGTACAGCGTCAATACCGACGGTACCTTCAACATAACCGGAGTCGTTTCCTGGGCACGAATCATAAAGTTTTCGGACGTTCCCGCCCCATCAACTGAAGTTGCAAGGGTCTATAATTCGAACATCCAGTTTGCCCATGTGAAGAAATTCCCTACGAGCATCAAGCTTTCGGGCGGCGCCAAGCTGACATACAAGAACGGAAAGTTCACGGTCAAGTTCAGCAAGAAATCAGGCAAGATCAAGTACTATTCATCCATTTCATACAGATAAAACTTTAAGGCACAGGCACATTTCATGAACAGATTCATAAGGAAGACGGTATCACTATTGACGGCATTTGCTCTTGCAATACCGCTCGCATCGTGCAAAAAGGCAGAGGCTTCTGCCTCCACGGCAGAAGAGAGCATCGGGACACCGCAGACCACGGTTTTGCAGGCAAGTGAAAGTTCAGGCGGCACGGCTCCTTCTGAAACCTCTTCCGAAGGTAAATTCGGAACAGGCATTTTAGATACCGGAAACCTTTCCGAAACGGGAAGCGGATACGAAGGAATAAAGGGCACGGGCAAGTACAACTACGGCGAGGCCCTTCAGAAATCCATCCTTTTCTATGAACTGCAGAGATCAGGCGACCTTCCCGAGAAGGTGAGATGCAACTGGCGCGGCGATTCGGCCCTTGATGACGGCAAGGACGCAGGGCTTGATCTCACGGGCGGCCTCTACGACGCGGGCGATCACGTGAAGTTCAATCTCCCGATGGCCTACACGGCCTCGATGCTCGCATGGTCGGTCTATGAATACGAGGCCGCGTACAAGGAAGCGGGACAGCTTGAATATGTTAAGGGTGACATCAAGTGGATCACGGATTACCTGATAAAGTGCCACCCGGAAGACTATGTTTTCTACTATCAGGTTGGCGACGGAAACGCTGACCATTCATGGTGGGGACCTGCTGAGGTCATGACCATGAACAGACCGAGCTACAAGGTCACGAAGGACAATCCCGGTTCGTGCGTGGTCGGCGAGGCGGCAGCAGCTTTAGCGTCCGCGTCAGTTGTTTTCGCAAAGAGCGACAAGGCCTACAGCGAACTGTGTCTCAAGCACGCAAAGAGCCTTTTCAAGTTCGCGAACGAGACCAGAAGCGACTCGGGATATACCGCGGCAAACGGCTTTTATACCTCCAACAGCGGCTTCTTCGATGAGCTTTCATGGGCGGGCACATGGCTTTACATCGCAACGAATGAAAAGACATACCTCGACACTGCAAAGGAATGCTATGCAAAGGGCAGCCAGGACTACATCTGGTCGATGTGCTGGGACGACGTCCACTACGGATCGGCACTCCTTCTGACGAAGTTTACGGGCGAGAAGACATATCAGGACGCGATCGAAAAGAGCCTCGACTGGTGGACCACCGGAACCTCTTCGGGAGAGCGCGTGAAGTACACTCCCAAGGGCCTTGCATGGCTTGATTCCTGGGGATCTCTGAGGTACGCGACGACGATGGCATTCTTAGCTTCCATATATGCAAACAGCGGCAAGTGCGATGCGGCACGACAGAAGACATATACGGCATTTGCAGAGAGCCAGTGCGACTATGCGCTCGGTTCCACGGGAAGATCGTTTGTGGTGGGATTCGGCGAGAATTCGCCCAAGAGCCCTCATCACAGGACCTCTCAGGGCTCGTGGTTTGACAACATGAACGAGCCGGCAAGCCACAGGCATACGCTCTACGGAGCTTTGGTCGGAGGCCCTGACGCCAACGACGGCTACGATGACACCGTATCGAACTATACGACCAACGAGGTCGCTGATGACTATAACGCAGGCTTTACGGGCCTTCTCGCGTACATGTATTCCAAGTATCACGGCGAGACCTTAAAGGATTTTGGCGCGGTCGAGAAGATCGATGAATACGAGTATTTCGCTGAAGCCGCGGTAAACGCTTCCGGCAATGATTTCACTGAGATAAAGGCGATAATACACAACAGGACAGGGTGGCCTGCAAGAGCTGCAAAAAAGGTCGAGTTCAGGTATTTCGTAGACCTCAGCGAAGTGATAAGCGCGGGCGGAAAGGCCTCAGACATCGAGATAACCACCAACTACATGCAGTCGGGAAAGGTTGAGGGATTAAAGACCTGGGACGAATCCAAGAACATCTACTATCTCTCAGTTGTTTTCGATGACGGCAATCCTTACCCGGGCGGACAGTCCCAGTGCAAGGCTGAGATCCAGGTCAGGATGAGGAACCCCGGTGGCAAGTGGGATCCTTCGAACGATCCGTCCTACGCGGGACTTCAGACGGGAACCGCCGGCATCTGCGAAAAGACGGCCATCTATGAGAACGGTGAGCTTGTTTTCGGAACTGAGCCTCCGGCAGGCAGCAATCCCGGAAAGACCGTCGTTATCGGCGGCGGAAACGGCGGGAACAACGTCGGAGGCAACGAGACGCAGCCTTCAAGCCAGAGCCAGGGTCAGGTGACCACGGGCGGAACGGGCTCTTCTGGAGACATCTCGCTCAAGGTCAGATATGACAGCTCTGGAGCAAACGCAAACAGCATCTCAGGCGCTTTCGAGATCAAGAACACGAGCAAGAAGAACATAAGCTTTTCGGGCCTTGAGATCAGATACTACCTGACCAACGACAGGAATTCGCAGCTGGCATTCGACTGCTATTACGCAGGCATGCAGGAGAAGAACGGACAGCACACACAGATCCAGGGCATAAAGGGAGATTTTTCCTCTCACAAGGGCACTGACTGCGACACTGTTCTGGTGATGAAATTCCCTTCGTCAGGCGCATTTGTGGCCGGTTCCACGGTCACGGTGAACTTTGCGATACACTATTCCGATTGGCAGAGCATGAACACGACCAACGATCATTCCGCAAAGAATGTTTCAAATGTTGTTATAATATCAGGCGGAAAGACCATATTCGGAAAAGAGCCATAATGATCAAACGGTTAGCAGCATTAATACTCACGGCAGCTCTGGCATTCAGCATGTCAGGGTGCTTTCTGGTGAGTACTCCAAAGACATCGCTCTCTGCGACCGGCTCAGGCTATGAGGGAAAGTCGGCATACAAAGGAACGAGTGTTTTCGATCCAGTGTATTATCCGTATTACTCGATGCTTGGCCAGAGCGGCAAGGATGCCTATGCCATGATCTATGACGGGCTTTATGCGGGCCAGACAAACATAAAATTGTCCGGCGGAATCTCCGCAAAGGACGTAACTGACGCATTCAACATGGTCCTTTTGGATCACCCTGAGCTCTTTTGGGTCAGGACCGATTTCAATTATTCGTACATGGAAGTTACAGGAGCCGTCACGTCGGCAACGTTTAATTTCTACGATTTCGCTTCAACACCCGAGGGTCTCGCCAAGGCGAGGCAGGAATTTGACAGCGCCGCAAACACAATAATAACGGGCGCCAAGAGCAAGACCACTGCCGCGGAGAAAGAACTCTACATCCATGACTGCATCAACAGATTGGCAGAGTTCAATTCCGGCGCAAAGTACAGCCAGAGCGCATATTCAGTTCTTGTCACGCACAGCTCTGTATGCGCGGGATACTCAAGGGCATTCCAGTACATCATGCAGAAGAGCGGAATTCCCTGTTTTTACTGCATGGGAACTGCTGACGGCGAAGCGGTAGCGGCTACTGGAACTTTTGAAACGAGTCACTCCTGGAACATCGTCAGGCTTGGCAACGTATACTGCAATGTTGACTGCATGTGGGACGATTCCGTCAGTACCGCGTACGGAAAGAACCAGTATCCGTTCTTCAACCTGTCCGACAAGGATTTCATGTTCCACACGAGGACAGGCCAGTCCGTGAACCTTCCGAAATGTAATGACAGCACCCAGAGCTACAAAGCAATTTTCGGTGAAACGATCGAAGCAAAAGACCTCGTATTTAAAAAATAAACATAGGATATATAATTACGGTCAGTATACGAAAAATGCTATAATACCTGTTAGATTTTTATTAGAAGATGGACAGGTATGGCTGCATGGTTTTAAAGATTTTGAAATCGCTCAGGCAGTATAAGAAGGAGACCTTCCTTACGCTGCTGTGCATAATCGGAGAGGTTATCCTAGAAGTACTGATCCCGTACATAACCGCCGACATGGTCAACAACATCAAGACCGGAGCGGATCTCGGAAATATCGCAAAGACGGGCGGAGCAATGGTGCTCGCAGCTCTCCTTTCACTTGCGTGCGGCGCTCTGGCCGGTAATTTTGCAGCCAAGGCAGCAGCAGGATTTGCAGGGAACCTCAGATCGGACATGTTCAAGAGGGTCCAGCAGTTCTCTTTCGGAAACATCGATAAATTCTCCACATCTTCTCTCGTCACAAGAATGACGACCGACATCACCAACGTACAGAACTCTTTCATGATGATCATAAGGACGGCCGTAAGATCGCCCTTCATGCTCATCTTCGCGATCACCATGGCATTCATCATGGGCGGCAAGCTCGCGCTGACCTTCGTTATCGTCGTTCCGCTCCTCGGCATCGGACTTTATGTCATCAGCCGCTTCGCGATGCCGGCTTTCAGAGCTGTTTTCAAGAAGTACGACAAGATGAACGAGTCCATCGAAGAGAACGTCCGCGGAATGAGAGTCGTAAAGGGCTTTGCGCGTGAGGAATACGAGAGCAAAAAGTTCGTAACCGCATCAGGCGACATCAGGAAGGACTTCACCAAGGCAGAGAGGATCGTAGGACTTAACGGTCCTCTGATGGAGCTCTGCTTCTTCTTCAACACGGTATTCATCCTTTACGTAGGTTCCAAGCTCGTCATCACAAACCAGGGACAGACGATCGACGTCGGCCAGATCTCCGCGATGCTCACATACGGCGCGCAGGTACTGATGTCCCTCATGATGATCTCCATGATCTACGTAATGCTCACGATGTCCATCGAGTCCGCGAAGAGAATCGCAGAAGTACTCGATGAACAGCCTTCCATCCACAATCCCGAAAACCCCGTCATGGAAGTTAAGGACGGTTCCATCGATTTCCAGGACATTGCTTTCAGATACTCGGCTAAAGCTGCAAGAGACGCGCTTTTCGACATCGACCTGCACATCGACAGCGGCATGACGGTCGGCATACTCGGAGGTACGGGTTCATCCAAGACGACCTTGATCCAGCTCATTCCGCGTCTTTATGACGTTACGGACGGCGAGGTAAAGGTCGGAGGCATTCCCGTTCAGCAGTACGACGTAAAGACCCTGAGAGATGCGGTATCGGTAGTTCTCCAGAAGAACGAGCTCTTCTCGGGCACCATCAAGGAAAACCTCAGATGGGGCAACGAGGAAGCAACCGATGAAGAGATAAAGCAGGCCTGCAAGATAGCCTGCGCAGACGAGTTCATTTCGCAGATGCCCGAGGGTTATGACACCTACATCGAGCAGGGCGGAACCAACGTCTCAGGCGGCCAGAAGCAGCGTCTGTGCATCGCAAGGGCACTGCTCAAGAAGCCGAAGATCCTCATTCTGGACGACTCGACTTCGGCAGTCGACATGAAGACCGACGCTTACATCAGGCGCGGCTTCTACGAATACATACCTGACACGACGAAGATAATAATCGCGCAGAGAGTTGCTTCCGTCATGGAGTGCGACATGATCGTCATCATGGACGGCGGCCGCATCGTTGACACGGGCGCTCACGACGAGCTCCTCGAGAGGTGCGACATCTACCGCGAGATCTATGAAGAACAGACGAAGGGAGGTAAGCATCATGTCTGAGAACAAGGCTAAGACATATCAGAACAAAGCTCCCGAATCTGCTCCCGCAAGAGGACCCGGAAGGAACAGGGGACCTGCCTCGATGGCCCAGCTCAAGGGCTCAGTCGGCAGCCTCAAGCGCGTCCTCAAGATCTACCTCAGCTATTTCCCGAAGCTCATCTGGGTCATCTTCGTATGCATCCTGGTAGGAGCCGTAACGGCGGCTGTTCCTTCGATCTTCCAGCAGAAGATAATCGCGATCATCGAGAACACATGGAAAACGGGTGACTGGGCAGCTGCAAGGCCCCAGGTACTCTCTTACATCATCCCGCTGGTCTGCCTCTACGTCGTTGCCCTGGCACTGGCCATCGTCCAGTCACAGGTCATCGCGCACATGACGCAGACGTTCCTCGCAAGGCTCAGGGAAGATCTTTTCGAGAAGATGCAGCGTCTGCCGCTTAAGTACTTTGATACTCACAAGCACGGCGAGATCATGAGCCACTACACCAACGATATCGATACATTGAGACAGCTCGTCTCTATGGCTGTTCCGAATATCTTAAGGGCCATCATCCTGCTCGTCACCGTATTCGGCATCATGCTCTACTACAGCGTCTGGATGACACTCATCCTCTGCATCGGGATCGTGCTCATGATCGTCATCACGGGCAAGGTCGGTGCAGGCTCAGCAAAGTACTTCATCAGGCAGCAGAAGGCCGTAGCGGCCGCAGAAGGCTTCATCCAGGAGACCATAAACGGCCAGAAGGTCGTAAAGGTCTTCAACCACGAGAACGAGGCCATCGAGTCTTTCGAAGAGCTCAACAAGGCTCTCATGTCTGACAGCGGCAAGGCAAACGCTTACGCAAACATCTTAGCTCCGATCATCAACAACATCGGAAACATCGTCTATGTTCTCCTCGCAGCTGCAGGCGGCATCATGATCTACTTCAACACACCGAACCTCTCGATCTCCGGACTCCCGTTCGGAATCGCCATCATGATCCCGTTCCTCAACATGTGCAAGCAGTTCATGGCAAACCTCAACCAGCTGACGATGCAGATGAACGCCATCGTCATGGCAGGCGCAGGTGCAGAGAGGATCTTCGCGCTCCTCGATCAGGAGCCTGAGACAGACGACGGCTACGTTACCCTCGTAAACGCAAACATCGGTGAAGACGGCACCATCACAGAGGCTGACCACGTCACCGGACACTGGGCATGGAAGCATCCTCACCAGGCTGACGGCACCATCACGTATACCGAGCTCAAGGGCGACGTAAGACTTACGGAAGTCGATTTCGCGTATGTTCCCGAGAAGCAGGTCCTCTTCGATGTATCAGTCTTCGCTGAACCCGGCCAGAAGGTAGCTTTCGTAGGCGCCACGGGTGCAGGCAAGACGACCATCACGAATCTCATCAACCGTTTCTACGACATCGCGGACGGTAAGATCAGATACGACGGCATCAACGTCAACAAGATCAAGAAGAAGGATCTGCGCCGTTCATTGGGTCTCGTTCTCCAGGAGACGAACCTTTTCACGGGCACGGTAATGGACAATATCAGGTACGGCAAGCTCGAAGCTACCGACGAAGAGTGCGAACAAGCTGCAAAGCTCGCGGGCGCAGCTGACTTCATCGAGCGTCTGCCTGACGGATACAACACGATGCTGACCAACAACGGTTCCAACCTCTCACAGGGCCAGCGCCAGCTGATCGCCATCGCCCGTGCGGCAGTTGCGAACCCGCCGTGCCTCATCCTCGACGAGGCTACGTCTTCGATCGATACGCGTACCGAGGCCATCGTTCAGCGCGGCATGGACAAGCTCATGGAGGGAAGAACGGTATTCGTTATCGCGCACCGTCTGTCTACGGTCCAGAACAGTGACGTCATCATGGTACTCGATCACGGAAAGATCATTGAGCGCGGAAGCCACGACCAGCTCATATCCGAAAAGGGCGTTTACTATCAGCTCTACACGGGTGCGTTCGAGCTCGAGTGATATTGGTTTTTGCAAACAGCTTTAGAGGCCGCCTTCGGGTGGCCTTTTTGCTTGTTTATTTGGGGGCGCGGGCGTCTCGAATCAAGATTTACCTATAAGGGAGACAAAAAGTGTTTCCTTATAGGTAAATTCCGTGGCTTTTCGTGTCTGAAAACGGAAAAAAACCCATAAGAGAACGAAAAATGTGTTCCTTATGGGTCTTTTTCGAGATTCAATGCCGATTTCCTTCGGATTTTGCCTATAAGGGAGACAAAAAGTGTTCTCTTATAGGTAAATGCCACATTTCACGGGGCAGAATTAATTAAGCATGGTCCTGATGCTCTGTTTTACGCTCTGTTTTCGCGTGAACAGAGCGCAAAACAGGTAATGATCATGCGAGCCTAAGCGCGGATCCGATCAATCCGAATAAAAATATGATCACCGCGGCGGCAGCCAGACCGCACCAGAAGAGAATATAAAGCGGCTGGGGCCTAAAGATCCTGGTGGGATCGTCTCTGTGCTGAGCGACTTCAACGGTCGAATAGAGCTCTGTGTCGGAATTCCAGTCCCAAATGTCCCTGTCATATACAACTACGGTCTTTTCGCCGTTAACATCGATCTCGAAAACAGGAGTTGTATAGCAATGTGTGCCGCTGCGTAAGGAATGGGATATCCTTCTGGCATACCCAATGCATTTGGCTTCAGTTTTACGGGTATAAAGTCTCTGTTTTTCAGTTGCGGTAAACAGTGCGGCGCTCAGGAAATAAATGGCAGGGAAGCCGAAAAATAGAAGAGATTCTTTATAAAGGATCAAGTACAGCGGTATGGCCATGATGACCCCTAATCCGAATATGATCATGGAAACCAAGTGCCTTGCAGGATCATAGACGATGACGTTCCCGTCTTTATTTCTGAAGTTCCTGAATGACAGCGCAAAAGCACTGACATAGAACATCTCATAAAGGAAAAAGCCCATGAACTTGGAGAACATATCGCTGTCCTTAAACACCGTGCCGTACAGTATCATGCCGATCATGAAGACTATGATGCACAGAGCTATGATGATGGTGACTATCTCCTGTGTCTTGCTCATCTTGCCTGTGGCGTTCATCCGTTTGAGCGCATACCATTCGTTGATGTAAGAACGTCTCTCGCTCAGTGATACATGCTGATTGTCATCAATAATGCGGTGTTTCTGTTTTTCTTCAGTAAATAACACTCTAATCTACCCCTTGTATTTGAAAAGGGGGCTGCCCCGTTAGAGACGGCCCCCGGTTTTATGTTTGACCGGAATCAGCTGAGCTGCTTGAGCAGGTCGTTTAATGAAATGCCTGTTGATTTAGCATTTCCGATAAGCTGGTAAGGCACGGAATTGAAGTTCTTCTGATAGTTGGCGGAGAAGACCGATTCAGGGTTGCTGACGAGGGCTTTCTCGAGGCGGCGGAATTCGTCAACCTCTATGGTCGTGGAATCCTTGTATTTATCTATGCCTTTTACCGTGCATACCTTGATCTGCATGGACTCGCCGTTCTTGCCCTTCACTTCGGGACCGAGGGTTAAGAACAGGTTACCGGTGTATTCCATGAAATGGCCGGTGCCCTTGCTCGAGTATATGCAGTATTCCGATATCGTGCCGCTGTCGTCAAGGTAGCCCTTATATGAGACTATCTTGTTGTCCTTTGTCCTGATGATGAAATACTCGGTGATCTTGCTGTCGGGATCGGTCAGCGCTTCGATGAGGATTATGGAAGACTTCTGCTTGGCAGGGTCGTAAGAATAGATGGTGAAATTGATGACCTTGCTGGTTTCAGAGCCCTTGGAGAAGACGTAGAGCTCGGGGATGTCATCACCAGTAATGTCTACAAGTCCGCAGGCGTTGGAGTTCATGTGCTGCTCAAACCACTCGATCTTGTCCTTGTTGGTCTCTATGCGCTTTGCGTAGTCGGCGTAAGCTTTTGCCAGATCCTCTTTGGAGCCCTTCCGGGGAGCCTTTGTGGGCTCATTTGAAGTAGAGGGCTCAGTTTCTGAAGGCTCTGTTTCAGAGGGCTTGGTCTCTGAAGGTTCTGTTTCCTTAGGCTTAGTCTCCTTTGTCTCTGACTCGGAAGGCTTTGTGCCGTTGGGATCGCCCCATGAAGTGGAGGATACGATGTCATAACCTACGAAATCAAAGAGTTCCATGAGATCCTCAACGTTCTTGATCTTAAGGCCGTCCTTTGTGTCGATGAACCTTATGGTAAGATGCATCTCTTCGGTATCTGCCTTGCGTACGGCTTCAGTCACTGCGAGATAGCCGTCGATCTTAGAATCGGCAAACACCTTTTTCCACTCGGGAATGGTGAAAGTTGCCTTGACCTTAGCGATGCCGTCGACAGTCTCAATGTCAGAATCGCTGACCTTGATCTTGATGCTCTCTGCGACTGCTTTGTAGCACGCTGCAACTTCATCGTCGTAGAGCTCGACGTCGATGGAATACTTGTAATCCTTGTAGACGGAAGAACCTTTTTCGAGAGTGGTGAGACCTAAGATCTTGTCAGCGTCACATGAGTTGATCGCTTTTTCAAGCCTTGTGACGGCATCTGAAGGATCTTCGGAAAGTTTCTTAGAGCCGGTGCATCCGGCAATGTTGATCGCGAATATCATGACCAGAATAGCGGCCAGTATCCGGTTTGTCTTATAACTCATTTTTTGCCTCCCTTAAAGCAATTAACCGAGCTGCTTTAATATCTCGGCGTAGGTCTTGCCTTCGTTCTTTCTGCCATTGAGGTGGCCTGAAGCAGTGGACCTGCTGTCGCCCAGCATCTTCGAGCCGAAGACGGCGTCTGCTTTTGTGAGGATGTTTTTTTCGATCCTTAAGAACTCGTTGTAATCGATCGAAGCGTTCGTCGTGTACTTGTCGAAGCCTCTGATAGAGCAGACCGCGCCGGCGGTATCGCCGCCTGTGACGCCGCAGATAAGATAGCCTGAATATGCCAGGATCGATACATAGTCCATGTATTCATATGTGTTGTAGTAGCAGATGACATTCTTTTCGTCGATGAAGCCTTTGTAGGTTACGATGTCTCCGGTGGAGGACTTTACGACCGCAAACTCTGAAACGTCGCTTGTCGCGTCGGTCAGGGTAGTGTCCAGGAAATGGGCTGTGGCCTTCTTGTCAGGGCTGTAGGAATATACATGGAAATCGATGAAGTTCTTTTCCGAACTGCTCTGAGTGAAGTAGAAGAGCTCGGGGATGCCGTCGCCGTTGATGTCGTAAAGGCCGCAGGAATCCTTGCTGACGGTCTTCTCATACCAGGCGATGCCATCAGCGTTTTTCTGAAGAACGGTCTTGTAATCAGCGTAAGCCTTTGCCAGATCGTCTTTGGTGCCCTGCTGGGGAGCCTTGGTGGGTTTCTTTGAAGACGATGGCTCGGGTTCGTCGGAGGGCTCTGTTTCGGAAGGATCTGTTTCCCTGGGCTTAGTCTCCTTTGTCTCTGACTCTGAAGGCTTTGTCTCATTGCCACCGCCCCATGAAGTGGAGGATGCGATGTCGAATCCTACGAAATCGAAGATCTCCATGAGATCCTCAACGTTCTTGATCCTGAGGCCGTCCTTTGTGTCGATGAGCCTTAAGGTCAGATGCTTCTCTTCTGTATCAGCCTTGCGGACTGCTTCTGCAACGGCAGAACCGTTTTCGAAGGAAGAGCCTGCAAAGACCTTTCTCCAGTCGGGCATGGTGAACGTAACCTTGACCTTGGCCATGCCGTCGACCAGCTCGATGTCTGATTCGCTGAACTTGATCTTGATGCTCTCTGCGACAGCCTTGTAGCATGCTGCAACCTCATCGTCGTAGAGATCGATGTTTATGGAATCCTTGTATTCCTTGTATACAGAGGAACCCTTTTCGAGAGTGGAAAGCCCTAAGATCTTGTCTGCATCACACGAATTGATCGCCTTTTCGATGCTGCTTATTGCATCCGAAGGATCTTCTGAAAGCTTCTTTACGCCTGAGCATCCTGCAAGATTGATCGCGAATATCATGACCAGAATAACGGCCAGGATCCTGTTTGTCTTATAACTCATATTTTGTCTCCCTTAAAGCAATTACCACAGATTGTACCACGATAAAGAAAGAATATCTTTTGACATTATTAAACCCTCCATTTATGCTTTAATAAGATTTGAGGAGGACGGACATGCCACGGGTATTTCTTGTAGAAGATGAAAGCACCATAAGAAGCACGCTGCGTGACACGGTCCCGTGGGAGCAGCTCGGCTACACGTTCGTAGGCGAAGCGACCGACGGAGAGATGGCGCTCCCGCTTATAGGCACGACGCATCCGGACGTTCTCATAACCGATATCAAGATGCCCTTCATGGACGGCCTTTCGCTCAGTAAGCTCGTCCTCAAGGAGTTTCCCAATACAAAGATAATCATCATTTCCGGATACGACGATTTCGAGTACGCAAGACAGGCGATCGAGATCGGCGTTGAGCAGTATCTGCTTAAGCCCATCACCAAGGCGAACCTCATGAACGTTCTCCGTGAAGTAAAGGAGAAGATCGAGCAGGAACAGGAGCAGAGAAACTATCAGGCCCAGTTCCAGAGGGATTCGCAGGAGTACGAGCAGTTCGCGAGAAGAAGCTTCATCGAGCAGGTCGTAGCAGGCAAGCTCTCGGTCCAGCAGATCTATGAGGATGCCGGAAGATTAGGCCTTGAACTCAAGGCGCAGAGCTACTGCATAGCGCTGTTCTCCGCGATGGGCGAAACATATTCAGACACAGATGCCAGGGTCAGGGAAGACCTCCTGGGGCACTTCATGAAGCACCCCGAATATCTTCTCCTGCGCTGGAACCTTTCCACATACATGCTCCTCATCATGGGCGAAAAGAGCAGGATGGACAGCTACATCCAGAGCTGCATTGCCGCCATCACAAACCGCTACAGCGTATACGACGGGACGAAGCCCTGGTACGTTGCAGTCGGCATGACCGCGGGAAGATTGAGCCAGCTCCCCGAGTGCTATGAGGACGTTTCAAGGCTCTGGGCTTACAGATACATCCAGCCCGACACGCACACCCTGACCTCGGATACCGTTAAGGAACCGGGCGTAAAGGACACCAGCGCCGATCTCGGAAATTTCGATGTAAGCAAGTTCAATCCCGACATGCTCATGGAGATCATGAAGACGGCGGCACCGGAGGAAATTCCGAACGTCGTAAGCGAGTTCCTGTTAGACATCAGCAGCGCAGTCGGGTCACCCGCATTCTGCCACTACGTAATGCTTTCGACGAGGTTCACGGCGATACAGTTCATCTCTTCTCTGGGCGTAAAGCAGGAGAAGCTTCTTGAAGGAGTAACCTGCCAGGACATGACCGAACAGCAGAACGTCGAGATGCAGGACCTTCGCAGATATATGAACGAGTTCATCATGCAGGCGGTAAAGCTCAGGATACAGAACTCCGCAAACCAGTACAGGGACATCCTTGGCCGCGCGGTCGACTACATCGATTCGCACTTCACCGATGACACGCTCTCGCTCAACACTGTCGCGAAAGAGGTCAACATCAGCGCGAACTACCTGTCTGCGGTATTCAGCCAGGAAATGAAATCCACGTTCGTTGAATACGTAACGTCAAAGAGAATGTCGCTTGCAAAAGAGCTCCTGAGAACGACCGACAAGCATTCAGGAGAGATCGCGCTCGAAGTCGGATACAAGGATCCTCACTACTTCAGCTTCCTTTTCAAGAAGACGCAGGGCATGACCACAAGAGAGTACAGGGCCGGGGGTAAGCACTGATGAAGGCTAAGGAGACCACGATCTCCTCGCAGATGAAGAAGCTCTTCATAGGGCTTGCCATTCTCACGGTCACGGTCTTCCTGATCGAAGTGCTCACGATCATCTACTACCAGCTCAGATACCAGCATTACATGCATAACCTGACGACGGCTTCCGAGTTCAACCAGAACTTCAAGGAAGACATCGATCTCAAGATGTACTACTACGTTATCGGAAGCAAAGAGGCTGAGGGCCTTCCGATGAAGGAAGTCGGGCAGGCAAAAAAGATAGCCCAGGACCTCATTTCGAGCACCTCGAACAAAGACAGCAAACAGGCGATCACCAGCGTTATCGACCTCTGCGGAAACTTGGAGGACCAGATGCGCGAGATCGAGTTCACCGCGAGCTACGACCAGCGCCAGATAATGCTGAAGAACAACATCTACGTTCTTACGTCCCTCATTGAAGAATACATGTACCGTTATCTCTACTGTGAGGCGGTACTCCTGAATACACTGCAGGACAGGATGAACGCGCAGCTGACCATAGGACTGATCCTGATAGTGCTCGGCGTTACCGTTCTGTTTACGCTGCTCCTGCGCCACTCGGCAAGGATCTCACGTTCGATCGCCGAGCCCATCGAGAACCTCAATAACCGCGTTCAGGAGATCGGAGGCGGAGACCTTACTGTAAGAAAGCCCGTTGAATCGCAGGTCTACGAGGTCAGCGCGCTCAGCGAAGGTGTTGAGCAGATGGTCGAAAAGATGGGCAACCTCATGAAGGAGTCGACCGACAGGCAGGAGAGCCTCAGGCAGGCAGAGCTCGCGCTTTTGCAGGCGCAGATCAACCCGCATTTCCTTTATAACACGCTCGACACGATCATATGGCTGATCGAGGCGGGCAAGACCGAGGAAGCAGAGGAGATGGTAACTGACCTTTCTT
>JAFWQF010000029.1 GCA_017509205.1 Clostridiales bacterium
ATCATGCTCACGGGCGACAATGAACGCACCGCTAAAGCCATAGGCAAAGCAGCGGGTGTTGATGAGGTCATCGCAGGCGTACTTCCTGACGGCAAGGAAGAGGTCATAAGAAAGCTTCAGGAGCAGGGTAAGGTCATGATGGTCGGAGACGGCATCAACGATGCTCCTGCGCTTACCAGGGCGGATACGGGCGTATCTGTCGGTTCGGGTACTGACATTGCGATCGATGCCGCGGACATAGTTCTCATGAAGCCAACGCTTAAGGATGTTGCGGCACTCGTCAGACTGTCACGAAAGACCATCAGGAACATACACGAAAACCTCTTTTGGGCGTTCATCTATAATGTCCTGCTGATCCCTGTCGCTGCAGGCGCATATTCGGCTTTGGGGATCTCGATGACGCCGGTTTTCGGTGCAGCTGCAATGAGCCTTTCAAGCTTTACCGTATGCATGAATGCATTAAGACTGAATCTTGCTAAAATATATATCGGTAAAACAGAACAACCGGCAGCCGTTGAAACTGCCGTCATAACGGAGGACAGATCAATGACAAAGACCATGAAGATCGAAGGCATGATGTGCGGACACTGCGAAGCAAGAGTCAAGAAAGTGCTCGAGGCTTTGGACGGCGTTGAAACCGCTGAGGTTTCCCACGAAAAGGGAACAGCTGTCGTTACGCTTTCATCTGCAGTCGAAGATGATGTTCTTAAGAAAGCAGTTGAAGAACAGGATTATAAGGTTATCTCGGTCAGCTGATCTTTTTGTAAAGCCTGTAATAAACGGCTGATACTACTGATGCCGTAAAGCCTCCGCATGAAACGTCGCTCAGGAAGTGGGCGCCTAGTATCATTCTGGAAAGAAGAACGGAGATTCCCACACACAGTCCCAGAGCGAGCAGCAGCATTGATCTCTTTCTTAAACTTGGATATACGAGACCCAAAGCAGGGAAGAGCGTGATGTTCATGATGCTGTTGGATGTATGACCGCTCGGAAATGATTTGAAATCATCTTTGTTGATTCCGTGTTTTGCGATCAGTTCGGCTTTGTTCTTAATGGGGTTATACCATCTGCGGAAATCTATTCCTTCATAATTCTTTGAGACCAGACGGTATCTCGGACGCGGGAGTCCGACCTTAACGAGTTCATAGAGCAAAAAAGAAACCGTCATGGCGGAAAGAACAAGTATCAGATGCTTTGCCAGCAATGCGTCTGAACGTTTTTTGCACGCAAGGAAACCGATGGCGGAAATCGGGATGAGACCTACGATGAGCATTATTATCATCTGGGGAACGTCTCTGTGAACGGCGGGGAAGATGCCGCCAAGATTGTTGATGTCCAATACTGAACCGCCGCAGATCAGAAGCGCGATAAGACCGATAACTGTAACGGCAATGATGTATCCCGTACGCTTTTTGTTTTCTTTCGGAAGGTTTACCGCCTGGCTGAACAGCGCACCGAAAAAGAATGCGTAGAATGCGCAGAAAATGTAGATGCCTACTGTTGATACAATGAGTGCGCCCATGTTCATGTCCGAAAACAGGACCGGTGCGATCTTGTGATCCGTGAATGTCCCGATCACGAATGTCACAGCGAAAATGCATGCCATGACAATGCTTATGATGCCTGCAGTCTTATTGAACTTCAGTGTTTTCTCGTCGTTCATCATCAAACTCCAAATACCTCATCGCAGTATCTTACTGTCTGCATTGCATCCTTCGAGTAAGCATCTGCGCCTATTTTATCCGCATATTCCTGCGTCATTACGGCTCCGCCGACTACGACCTTTGTATCAGGCTTCTTTTCGCGCAGGAGCTTAATTGTCTCCTCCATCGATACGACTGTAGTCGTCATGAGTGCGGAGAGACCGACGACCTTAACGTCGTCTTTTATCGCAGCATCGACGATAGTCTCAGGTGCTACGTCCTTGCCGAGATCTATAACGTCATAGCCGTAGTTCTCGAGCATTACCTTGACGATGTTCTTTCCGATGTCATGGATGTCGCCCTTGACCGTTGCGAGTATTACCTTGCCTTTGACCTGTCTGGGCTTGTCAGCCATGGACTTCTTTACCACTTCAAATGCTGCTTTTGCGGCATCAGCGCTCATCAAGAGCTGGGGAAGGAATACGGTTCCTTTTTCAAATCCCTGACCGACTTTGTCGAGTGCGGGAATGAGTTCGCTGTTTATCAGTTCAAGCGGATCGGTTCCTTCCGAAATGCCTTCCTGCATTGCCTCAGCGGCACGTCCCGTTACGCCTCTTTCGATGGATTCTGCAAGTGAGAGTTTTGCTCCCGTTGATGCGGAAGCAGCGGTGCCTGCTGCTCCTGCTGTTGCTCCGCCGAACGTTCCGTCAGACTTGTATTCTGAATATGCATTGATGAATCCGAGGCACTGCGGGTCTTTGTTCATGAGCGCGCAGTAAGAACGGTAAGAAGCCATCATGTGGTCGTTGCACGGGTTTATGATCGCGCAGGAAAGACCGTTCTGCATTGCCATCGTGAGGAAGTGCGCAGTGATGAGTTCTCTTGCGGGAAGACCGAAAGAGATGTTTGATACACCGAGAATCGAATGTCCGCCAAACTCGTCTCTGATGCGGCGTACGGTATCGAGCGTTGCGATTGCGGAAGTCGGATCTGATGAGACCGTCATTGCCAGTCCGTCGATGACGATGTCATCTCTTGAAATGCCGTATTCATCAGCTGCTTCATATATCTTTTTCGCGACTGCGATCCTTCCGTCTGAAGTCTCGGGAATGCCGGCCTCATCAAGAGGAAGACCTACCAAAACACCGCCGTATTTCGCGACGAGCGGCATTACGGCTTCTATGACCTCTCTCTTTCCGTTGACGGAGTTGATCATGGGTTTGCCGTTATAGATCCTCATACCGCGCTCAAGAGCTTCGATATCGGTTGTATCGAGCTGCAGAGGGAGTGTGGTTACGGACTGAAGTTTGAATACGATGTTTTCCATCATTGAAGGCTCATCGATCTCGGGCAGACCGACGTTGACATCAAGGATGTGAGCGCCTGACTCTTCCTGCTTTAAGCCTTCAGTGAGAATGTAGTCAGTGTCGTTTTCGCGGAGTGCCTGTTTGAATCTCTTCTTGCCCGTGGGATTGATCCTCTCGCCGATGATGACGGGCTTGGGACCGATCTCAACGCATTCAGAAAAGCTGGTTACATAAGTGCCGTGCTTCTTTTCGGGTGCTTTGAAGGGCAGTGGAGAAACCGTTTTGATGAGTTCTGAGATGTGTGCGGGTGTGGTTCCGCAGCATCCGCCCATGACGTGTACGCCCATCTCCGCGATCTCTTTCATGATATTGCTGAATTCCTCAGGTCCGATGTCGAAGACAGTCTTTCCGCCTTCGGTGCGGGGAAGACCTGCGTTGGGATTTACGACAACGGGAAGCGAACAGCATGCGAGGATGCGCTTTACGATGGGGATCATCTTGTCAGGGCCGAAACCGCAGTTGACGCCTATAGCATCGACTTTCAGTCCTTCGAGCATTGCGACAGTGCCTTCAACGCTTCCGCCTGTCAGGAGCTTACCGGTCTCGTCGTAGACCATTGTAACGATGACAGGAAGATCACAGCTTTCGTGAGCTGCGATTATCGCGGCTTTTGCTTCGTATGAGTCGCTCATCGTCTCGATGAGGACCAGGTCGCCGCCTGCTTCCGCGCCGGCTTTTATCTCTTCTGCAAAGACTTCGACCGCTTCGTTGAACGGCAGATCACCCATGGGGGCAAGGAGCTTTCCTGTAGGGCCTATGTCGATCGCAACATAAGCGTCGTCATCTCTGCCGGCTTCGTGTCTTGCCTCACGGCAGAGTCTGACTCCCGCAGCTACTACTTCAGCGACATTGTCGTACTTGAAACGGTTTGCGCCGAAAGTGTTGGAGTTGACTATGTTGCAGCCCGCGTCAAAATATGCGCGGCCGAGTGCTTTGATGTCATCAGGGCGCAGGAGGTTCCATGTCTCCGGAAGCTCTCCGCCCTTAAGTCCTTTTTCCTGAAGTATGGTGCCTGTTCCGCCGTCGCAGAAAAGCCATTCCTTACCGAGTCTTTCCTTAAGTGTCATTGTTTATTCCTTTCTCGAAAAAGCACATGTCTGAGACATCGTGCAGGACTCGCATCCCTGTTTGACGCAGGGGAGTTTGTTCGGCGAAAGCCCTATTATTGCGGTAACTGACTTTGTCGGTACCATTAGGAGCGAATCAGTCAGTTCTATGCCTGTGTTCTTTGTTATGTCCAGAAGCCTGAACCAGTCCTTCTGGTGAGACAGAGAGAGGTCCCCGTAGCCGGGTGAGAACCTGGGGCGCGCGAAAAGACCTTTTGCTTCGTATTCTTCGACGATCTTATCGTTGATCAGGTCGCAGTATGCCTCAATGGCAGCAGCGCCTGCAGCCTGGCAGCATGATGCATATGCTGAGGAAGTGACTGCTGCGCGCTTTACGAGCATGTCGCACGCAGGGCCCGCCGTTGCAGCGAAAAGAACGCAGTGCGTGCATCCTGCAAGATTCCTTGCAAGAGCCCTGCTTTCAATCGTGATGTCAGCAAAATGAACGGTGGTTCCTTCAACAGTAACCGGATATTCCTTTGAGACGTATTTGGGCGAACAGTCCTTCTCGAGAGAACTGACAGCCTTTTTTATCATGGCGTCGGTTTCCGGAGATGCCTCGACCGGGCCTCTGAAGCCCATGTAACGTCTGACTTCGTTTTCTGGGATCGTTACTCCTAACGGCATTATTTACCTCTCAGCCGATGATGCCGTTTAACATGGCGAGAATGTCTCTTGCCACGTCAGGCTTGTTCATCGAATATACGTGGATGTGGTTGATGCCGTTGGCGATGAGATCGATTATCTGCTCGGAAGCATATACGATTCCTGCCTGGCGCATGGCAACCGGATCATCGCCGAATCTGTCGACGATCGCTCTGAACCTTTCAGGAACGCTTGTGCCTGAAAGTGCAACTGAGCGTGAAAGCTGCTTTGCCGTTGTAATGGGCATGATGCCGGGAAGGACGGGAACGTTGATGCCCTTGTCCTTGATCCGGTACAGGAAGTTGTAGAAGATGTTGTTGTCGAAGAACATTTGAGTGGTAAGGAAGTCGCAGCCTGCATCAACCTTAAGCTTGAGGAAGTTGATGTCGTCTGACTTGTGCTCGCACTCGATGTGGCCTTCGGGATAGCATGCACCGCCGATGCAGATGTCCGGATCGATGGACCTGATGTCTGCTATGAGGTCGGATGCGTGCTTGTAATCGTCACATATGATGCCGTCCTTGGGCAGGTCGCCTCTTAAAGCCATGATGTTATCGATGTTGTTCTCGTGGATCTGCCTGAGCATCTCCCTGACGTGCTCTTTCGTGGATGCGACGCAGGTGAGATGGGGAAGAACGGGAACGTTATGAAGATTAGTGATGTCAGATGCAACCTCGACCGTAAGCTTGCTCGTTGAACCGCCAGCACCGTAGGTAACGGACATGAAAGAGGGGTTCATTGCGGCTATTGAGCCTGCAGCAGCCTTGACTGATTCAAGTCCGGCTTCCTGCTTCGGAGGGAATACCTCGAATGATATCGTTGGCTTATTGTCGCTCAATATATCGGTAATCTTCATAGGAATGATGCCTTTCAAAGTTCATTTTATTGATAACTTATAGAGTATACCTCAAAAATCAAATTGATATATAATTGCCTTGATTTTTGAAATACAAGGAGAGAAGAAATGAAGAAAAAGATTGTTTCTGCTTTGCTTTGCGGCATTATGGCACTTGGCTGCCTTACCGCATGCAACTCTGAAAGTGCGAATAAGATCAAAGAACTCGCAAAGAATACTGATGTAAGCGGCCTTGAATCCGTTGAAAAAGAGATCGTCAATTCCGTTACCGGCGCAGGCGTTGTGCCTACAAAAGACCGCAGCGGCAATGACATCAAGGTTCCTTCTGAAGTGAACTCCATCGTTTCGCTTGCACCTTCCACAACAAGAGTCCTGATCGACCTGGGTCTTGCACTCAAGATCGTAGCTGTTGACACTAATTCAATGGCATATAAGGAATACCTTCCTTCAGGAATCAAGACATTCGACATGATGAATCCTGACAACGAGGCTATAGCAGCTCTCAAGCCTGATCTGGTATTCACTTCCGGCATGAGCTCCGTAGGCGGTACTTCACCTTTCAAGTCACTCATCGACGCAGGCATCTGCGTAGCTGACATTCCTTCTTCAGCTTCCATCGCTGATATCGCAGAGGACCTCAAGTTCATCGGAAACTGCACAGGCAAGGGCATTGAGGCCGTTGCACTCGCTACTGCAATGGATGCGTCTTTCAAGCTCATGTCCAAGGCATGCGAGAGCATTCCCGAGGAAAAGCGCAAGACAGTCCTGTTCATGATGAACATCCCGACATCTGATTCACCTACGATCTATTCGTTTGGTGCAGGCACCTACATGGATGAGATGCTCA
This sequence comes from Clostridiales bacterium, assembly GCA_017509205.1. Classification (GTDB taxonomy): domain Bacteria; phylum Bacillota; class Clostridia; order Saccharofermentanales; family Saccharofermentanaceae; genus Saccharofermentans. The sequence continues at coordinate 6,465 of JAFWQF010000029.1, forward strand.
CCAAGATCGGTGCAAAGAATGCATGCGCTTCACAGCAGGGCTGGGTATCCATCTCCATCGAGGATGCGGTCAAGATGAATCCTGACGTTATCCTCACAAACGTTGATTACGTTGAAGATCCCGTTAAGGACATCAAGGCTCTCAAGGGCTGGGAGAACGTTAAGGCCATTAAGGACAATGCAGTCTACAAGGTTGATCCCAACCTTTCAATGCAGCCCAATAACCACGTTGTGGATGCTGCACTTGAATGGCTCAAGGACATCTATCCCGATATATTCACAGATCTTTCCAAGAGCCTCGAGAAGTCTCTCAAGGATACTGTTGAGAAGATCAAGGGAATCGCAGGTACAAGCGAAACAACAAAGGCTGCTGCCTGATCTTTTGCAAAGATGAAAGAGCAGGGAACACCTGACATCAGAAGAACAAACACAAAGGCCGCAGGGGTTGGCATCGCGCTATCCCTTGCGGCCTGCCTGTTTATACTGCTTCTCGCCATAAGAGCGGGAAGTGTATATATCTCGCTCCCTGATCTCTTCAAGATAATCGGAAGCCACATTACGGGAAAACCTCTGCCTGCAGAAGTTGATCCCATGTCGGATTCGATCTTCTGGTCTATCCGCATGCCGCGTGCGATAACTGCATTCCTGGTAGGAGGTGCGCTTTCCGTCAGCGGCGCAGTAATGCAGGCAGTCTTGCAGAATCCGCTGGCTTCATCTTATACATTGGGCGTATCTTCAGGAGCTTCTCTGGGTGCTGGCTTTGTGCTCCTCTGCGGCTTTTCGGTGGCCGGGCTTGAAAGCTTCATGCTTCCTCTTGCAGGGTTTGTTTTCGGGCTTTTAACAGTAGCGTTGTCAATACTTCTCGCATCCCGGATCGACAGGAGCGTTTCGAATCAGACGATAGTTCTGATCGGCATGATCCTGTCGCTTTTTGTTACCGGAATAATGAATTTCATGATGACGTTCTACGGCGACCGCAGCAAGCAGCTCTGGCTCTGGATGACGGGTTCTTTTTCAGCGAGAAACTGGACTCACTGCGCGATCCTTTTCGTTACAGGTCTGATCGGATTCATAATACTTTTCATGCTTTCCGGACGTTTGGATATCCTCACTTTCGGTGAGCTTCAGGCAAGCTCAATGGGCGTTGAGGTTAAGAAGACAAAGATAGCGGCGATCCTTGTGGCATCACTCCTGACAGGCGTTTCGGTTGCCTTTGCGGGTGTCATCGGTTTTATCGATCTTGCCGCGCCTCATATCGTCAGAAAGATATTCGGACCTTCACACAGGCTAGTCATACCTATGTCGTTTATCTATGGCGGAGCATTCATGGCTCTTTGCGATCTGGCGGCAAGAACAGTCCTTTCGCCGCGTGAGATACCGGTTGGTGCGGTTACTGCACTTGTCGGTGCGCCGTTCTTTGCTTATGTCTTCTTTGCGAAGGGAAGGAGGAAACTCTGATGGAACTCCTTCTCAAAAATGTTTCCGCCGGATACGGACACGAAAAAGTGCTTGAGAACATCGATCTCTCTATAAAGGAAGGAGAGACGGTCTTCATCGGAGGAAGAAACGGCTCGGGCAAGACCACGCTCCTTCGTGTAATGGCAGGCCTCATGCCGTTTGAGGGCAGCGTCACTATTGACGGAAAAGACATCTCCAAGATGAAACGCAGAAATGCTGCGCAGCTTATTGCGCTCATGCCGCAGGCAGGCGAGATGTATTTCCAGTATACGGTCTTTCAGACAGTGCTCCTCGGAAGATATGCAAGATCCGGAGGGCTTTTCGGAAGCTTTACTGCTGAAGACAGGGAATTTGCCAAATCCTGCATGGAGTCATGCGGCGTATACGAATACAGGGACAGGCTGTTAGGAGAGCTTTCGGGCGGACAGCTTCAGAGAGTTTTGCTTGCGAGAACATACGCGCAGGGAACGCCTTTTCTGTTCCTTGATGAACCCGGAAGTAACCTTGACATAAAATACCGCGCGGAGCTCTGTGATTATCTGGGCAAATGGGCAGGGGAGAAGACTTCAACACCGTATGGAGAAGTCAAAAACACCGTTGTCGCGGTTTTCCATGACCTGGGTCAGGCAAGGAGCGTTTGCGGCAGGACTGTATTCCTGAAGGATAAGAAGATAATCGCTGACGGACCGAGCGAAGAAGTCATAAATCCCGAATGCCTTAAACAGGTCTATGACTTTGATGTCGCATCTTACATTGAAAAGCAGCTCATTGTCCACTGACATATTCGTATACGATAGTCGGATAGGATAAGTTCATACCGCTTATGTCTGTTCGGTATATCTCTATTCCCGTTGCCTTGACAGTAAGATCCTGTTCACCGAGATCATAAGGATCGTTTTCGGAAGAAGTACATACCTCACGAAGGTCGGCCGGAGTTCTCAGAATGAATACTTTTCCGCTGTTGTTGCTGGCGTGGTACAGGTAACTTCCGTCATATTTTTTGTTTGATACGAGAATGACTTTGTTGAAATGTCTTTTGTGCGGTGTTGCCTCGTGGAGCGTTATACCGCCGCAGATCAAAACGGCCAGAAGCACAAGCGAGATCACGGCTGTCAGGATGATCTTAATGATTTTTCCGGATTTGGTAGTTTTAGCTGACATGGTTCACCTCACAATCAATATAGTGTAAATTTACACCATTTGTGAAAATAATGCAACACGCTTGAGATAGACCGTGCTAACTGATTTTTACATGGGTTGCCAATAATACAATAAAACCGCGTAATCGGGCCTTTTATTTCAACGATTCTTACATTGAACACATATTTTGATTCTTATAGAATTTGAATTGCTATAAAAGCGGAGGGGAATGAAAATGGGTAAGAAAAAAGAGAAACTCACTTTTAAGGAATTCCTTAAGAAAAAGGATATCAACATTTCAGCGAAGACATATTTCGTTGATGCTATGAGCGGCATGGCACAGGGCCTTTTCGCCTCGCTCCTTGTAGGCACTATCCTTTCAACGGCAGCTAACTATATTGACCTGATCGATGTGGCTTTCTTCCACAGGCTCGCTCACTTCATGCATGTTGTCGGATATATCACAAGCGCCAACTCTCCTGTTACAGGAGCTGCCATCGCAGTAGGTATTGCAGCCGCACTTAAAGCACCCATGCTGGTTACTGCATGTGCTGCCTGCGTCGGAGCTTTTGCAAACGGTTATCCCGGATACTTATTCGATAAGGCCGCGATCTACATCAAGAATCCTAATCCTTCTTATTCAGCAGGCCCTCTTGGTGTTTTCGTTGCCGTTATCTTCGCAGTCGAGATCGGTAAGATGATCTCAAAAGAGACCAAGGTCGACATCCTTGTTACGCCTATCGTATCTCTTGGAGTCGGATACCTCATAGCTTATCTGACATGCCCCGCGATCGCAGTTGCAATGAACTGGCTCGGTAACTTCATCAATACCGCAACACAGCTCCATCCGTTCATCATGGGCATCATCGTATCTGTAGTCGTAGGCATCATCCTGACGCTCCCGATCTCCAGCGCCGCGATCTGTGCTTCGATCGGAATCACGGGTATTGCAGGCGGTGCAGCTCTTGCAGGATGCTGCGCTCAGATGATCGGTTTCGCAGTTGCTTCCTACAGGGAAAACAAGTGGGGCGGAATCGTTTCACAGGGCCTTGGCACATCAATGCTCCAGATGCCCAACATCGTAAAGCATCCTCAGATCTGGATCCCGGCAACACTTGCTGCCGCTATTACAGGTCCTATCTCCACTATGGTGTTCAAGCTTGAGTGCACAGGCGTTTCCGCCGGCATGGGAACATGCGGCATGGTAGGCCCCATCGGATGCTTCTCAGCAATGAGCAAGTCCGGAACACTCACTCCCATGGCATGGGTAGGAATGGCCGTCGTATGCATCATAGCTCCCGCGGTTCTCTCACTTCTCTTCAGTGAGATAATGAGAAAACTCAAGTGGATAAAAGACGGAGACATGAAGCTTTAAGAAAAGACGAAAGCCCTGCAGTGCAGGGCTTTTTAATTTGCATTTTTTTGTTCAGACTCTGAACGTTTCAACTATCGCTCTTATCGAATCAAACAGGTAAGGCTTGTAAGTATCAAGACTGCAGGGTGTACCGCTGATTATTATGTCGTGGACGCTGCTCGAGATAAGTTCGATTATCGTGTAGAGCATGAGCTCGGAATTCTTCCAGACATCGCCGTTTGAACTGATTATCCTGTCGTACGCTTCCTTGATGGGAACGCCGGGGATTAGGTTTTCATCCTGATATGCCTTTACATAGAAACCGAAGTTAAGGTTCCTGTTGAGGAACTTTACGAGTTTGGGGTCCTTTTCGAGATCAGTGATGATGCTGTCTGCTATTACAATGATCTTTTCCTCGACGGGGAGACCGGGGTTGGCGTTCTCGTGTCTTCTTAGCCTTTCGATCGCTGTCTTGAGGAGATGCTCGGACTTGTGTGCGATCAGGTGATCGATGATGTCCTGCTTATCTCTGAAATAGAAATAGAAGGTTCCTTTTGCAACTCCGGCGCTGTTTACGATGTCTGAAATGGAGGTATCGGATATGCCCTTTGTGGTAAAGAGCTTATATGACTGCAGAAGCAGTGAGTTGCGTTTGATCTTTTTGTTTTCCTCTGCTTTGCCCAAACCCGCAAAACCTCCTTTTTACTAATGATGACACTATATACAAAAATTGACTTTCGGTCAAGAAATTGCCAGAGAATTATTGACTGTTGGTCAAAAAGTGATATATTGATGCTGTAATTAATGACCGATGGTCAAAAATATTCAAGAGGTGAAAAGGAATGCTCAGATTCGGAAAAGGCGTAGTTAAGCACCGCAGGCTTATCCTTATTCTGTCTGTTCTGCTGCTTATCCCGGCAGTTATAGGTTTCTTAAATACGCGTATTAATTACGATATCCTGTATTACCTTCCTGACGAGATCGAAACGATGAAGGGACAGGACATCCTTCTCAATGATTTCGGAAAAGGTGCTTACGGCATCTTCGTATGTGACGGCCTCTCAACGGCTGACCAGATAAAGCTTGAAGAGAAGGTTTCCAAAGTCGAGCATGTTGCGAGCGTCATATGCTACAGCTCGCTGACGGGAGGAGAGATCCCTGCTGACATGCTTCCCGGCAACATCAAAGACATCTTCTATTCCAAGGACGGTAAGGGCTGTCTGATGTTCATCTTCTTCGACAGCACCAGCTCGTCGGAAGAAACGATGAAAGCGATAAAGGACGTTCGTGCGGTTGCAGGAAAACAGTGTCTGCTCTCCAGTATGGCGGCGGTCGTAACGGATACCAAGGATCTGGTTCAGGAACAGACTCCTGTTTATACTGCGATCGCAGTTGCACTCGCACTCCTGGTTTTAATGCTTACGATGGATTCTTACATCGTTCCGGTACTGTTTCTTGCGGACATCGGAATGACCATCGTCTATAACCTCGGTTCGAATTTCATAGCAGGTGAGATGAGCTTCATCACGATGGCTCTGGTTGCAATCCTCCAGCTCGGCGTAACGATGGACTATTCGATATTCCTCTATCACAGCTTTGTCGAACAGCAGACTATCTACGGTGATAAGGAAGAGGCAATGGCACACGCCGTTGCAGCAACTCTCACATCCGTAACAGGTTCATCACTTACCACCATCGCCGGATTCCTTGCAATGTGCTTCATGACGTTCACGCTCGGTCTCGACATGGGCATCGTCATGGCAAAGGGCGTCATCTTCGGCGTCATCGGATGTGTCACCATCCTGCCTTCTATGATACTCGCATGCGATAAGGCAGTGGAGAAGACAAGACACAGATTTACATTAAAGCTCCCTTCAAAGGGACTTGCCGGATTCTTTGAAAAGGGTTATATCCCTGCGGCGATAATCCTTTTGCTTCTTTGGATCCCCGCAGTATTCGGTTACAGCAGGATCAACGTCTACTACAAACTCGACAACAGTCTTCCCGAAGACCTTCAGTGCGTGCAGGCAAACAAGGCTCTTGAAGCGGGTTATGACATGAACTCGGTCTGCATGATCTTAGCTGATGCAAACCAGCCTGCTAAGGAAACAAAGAAGATGCTTGAAGACATAAAGAAGATCGATGGCGTTGAGTTTGCAATAGGATTGGATTCACTGCAGGGTTCACTCGTTCCTGACGACATCATGACTTTCGACAAGGCAAAGGATTTCAAGAGCGATAAGTATAAGCTCCTGCTGATCTCATCTAAATATCAGGTTGCAACTGATGAGGCAAATGCACAGTGTGATGAGATCAACGGCATCGTAAAGTCATACGACAAAAATGCAATGTTCATCGGTGAGGCACCTGCCACCAAGGATCTGATAAATATGACTGACAGAGATTTCAAGGTTGTATCAGCAGTGTCCATCGGTGCCATCTTCATATTGATAATGGTGGTCCTTAAATCCGTAACGATACCGGTCATCCTCGTTACGGTCGTCGAGCTTGCCATCTACCTTAACATGTCGATCTCATATTTTAGCGGAACGACGCTTCCGTTCATCGCATCGATATGTGTGGGTACGATACAGCTCGGCGCGACCATCGACTACGCGATCTTAATGACCACCAGATACAAGACTGAACGTATCGCAGGACAGGACCGTAAACCGGCAGTGAAGACTGCAGTTGAAACATCGGTCAACTCAGTGTTCTCATCGGCTCTCGGTTTCTTCGCCGCAACGATCGGATGCGCATTCTATTCAAACATCGACCTGATCGCATCTATCTGCAAACTTCTTGCGAGAGGCGCGCTGCTTTCGATGGTAGTGGTAATACTTCTTCTGCCGGCACTGCTCCTTATCTTTGATCCGGTGATCATAAGAACAACGGCGGGCATGAAGTGCTGTGTTGAAAGGGAAAAGGAAAAACATAATCAGAAGCGTGCCGGTGGAATGGCACATCAGGCCTGAACGGATAAGAAAGGACGGATACATATGAACGAGAACATGAAAAAGATCACTGCTGCAGCATTAAGCGTGTCGCTGGGTTTGGCATGTGTGGCCGGCTGCAACGGCAAGAAGGCCGAAAAAGCAGCAAAGCAGGAAATCATGGCTGAAGTTCAGAAAGCTGAGGAAATGGCAGCTCCCGAGCACAGCAAAACTTCAGGAAAGAACGAGACCGTTTATATCATCAAGAGCGGTGACGGCAGTGTAAAGACGATCGTCAGCGAATGGCTCAAGAATCCTACCGGAGCACAATCCATGAACGACGTTGCCGACCTTAAGGACATCGAAGTCGTCAAAGGTGACGCGAAGCTCGACAAAAACGAAAACGGTCAGCTTTTCTGGAATGCGGCAGGCGCAGACATCTATTATTCCGGAACGACGGCCAAGGCGGCACCTGTTGATGTCGACATAACATATACGCTCGACGGAGCAAAGGTAAAAGCTTCTGAACTCAAGGGAAAGAGCGGACATCTCGTTATCGAAGTCAATTATAAGAACAACATGTCCAAGGAGATGAAGGGCAAAGACGGAAAGGAATACACCATCTACATGCCGTTCATCATGTCAACGGGCCTGATCCTCGACAACGCAAAGTTCAGCAACGTTACGGTAACCAACGGTGAAGCTGTCAATGACGGCGATCACACAATGGTAATGGGCGTAGGTTTCCCGGGCCTTTACAAGAGCCTGGGACTCGATACGATCGATCTCAGCGACTACACAAAGGACGGCGCAAAAGACGAAAAGATCGAGATCCCCGAGACCGTTACCATCGAATGCGATGTTAAAGACTGTGAAGAACTCGCCGCTCTCACTGTAGGTAAAGTATTCGATCTCAGCAGCCTTGATAAGAAGGCAGATGCCGATAAGCTCAACGAGGATGCTGATGAGATGAATGACGGAATGAAGAAACTGATCGACGGTTCAGATGATCTTCATGACGGCATCAGCAAAGTCAACGACGGAGCAAACAGTCTCAAGAAAGGCGCAAAGACTCTCTCTGACGGTGCAGGCACTCTTGCAAAAGGCGCTGACAAGCTCGCAACCGGAACAAACTCACTTGCTACTGGTGCGTCAAAGGTAAGCAGCGGAGCCAATTCCGTTCTTGACGGAATGAAGAAGTTCAACAGCTATCTTCCCGCGATCAAAAAGGGTGTATCCGATCTTTCAGACGGAACAAAAACACTTAAGGAAGGCGCATCCAAACTCACCGACCAGAACGATACTCTCAAGGGCGGAGCAAAGAGCCTTGACGAAGGCCTTGCGACACTCAGCGAAAAGCTTCCTTCTGCGGATGAGGCAAAAGCACTCGCTTCCGGATCAGCTTCGGTAAAGAAGACTATCGACAGCATGTATTCTGCAACCGAAAAGGTTTCCGTTTCCGAAAAGGACATCGAGGCACTTTCAGCTAAACTTTCCAAGCTTGTTGAAGCAGGCGAGCTCGATGAGGGCACGATGAAGCAGATGATCGCAGTCTACAAATCCTATGCAGGACTCGAAAAGGGTGTTGCGGGACTTCACAAGAATTACGGTGGCATCAACAAGGCTGTCGCTGCTTATCCTTCTGTCGTATCCGGTGTTGCAAGCGCATCAAAGGGCGCAAAGAGCCTTGATAAGGGCGTTGCGTCTTACACGGCAGGCGTTGACAAGCTCGCATCGGGAATCTCGCAGGTTGATTCGGGAGTAAAGAAGTTCGCAGGAAATGCCGACCAGCTTGCAAAGGGCGCGGAACAGCTGGTTGACGGCGCAAAGACGCTGTCTTCAGGCGCAAAGCAGGTTTCTGACGGCGCAAGTGCCGTAAACAGCGGTGCAAAGGAACTCAGCAGCGGAGCAGGCTCTCTTGCGAAAGGCGCAAAGAAGCTCAGCAACGGAACGAACTCTCTTGCCGCCGGTACAAAGAAGCTTCTCAAGGGTTCCGATGAACTCAGAGACGGCCTCAAGAAATTCGATGACAAGGCAGTTGACAAGATCTCGGGCCTCATCAAAGACAACCTTGCTCCTCTTTCTGACAGGTTCGAGGCAGTCAAGACATATGCTGAGACTTATTCTTCATTCGCAGGTACTGATGCAGCAGTAGAGTGCTCCACGGTATTCATTTTCAAGAACGACTAAATCCAAATCCTTCTTAACCGTTCCTTATTGGCTCAGGGCCGCTTCCTCCGGGAGGCGGCCCTGTGTCATTATTGAACAAAACATCAATCTATTTTATTATATTAGCTACGGAATAAGGAAAGATTAACGGAGGTTGTTTATGGGAAATTGGAATGATCCGGAAAATGACATGACCGGATTTATTACCGGCGAAGAAGACACGGGAATAAAGAAATATTTTGAACCCAAGGTAAACAGAGAAAGCCCTGTCCCGGCATGGATGAGCAAGAATCCCTGGGCCAATCAGCAGACTGATAATGAGGATGCGCCTATAAGCGTTTTTTCTTCCAATGCAAAGAAGTGTCCCTCGTGCGGTTCCAATCTGACTTTTAACTCAAGAGTTGACGGACTTGCCTGCACAAGCTGTGGACGTGTTTTCGATCCCAAGACTCTTGACATGAAATGGTCGATGGGCATTGATAATCCCGAACAGGAATACGGGATCGATGATGTGCTTTCTGATGAAGATGAGAAGAGGATCGAGATCGTCTGCAACTCATGCGGTGCGCAGATCATAGCCGACAAGAACGTAGCGTCTACGGTATGCGCTTTCTGCGGTTCTCCGGCTCTCATTACGAGAAGACTTACCAGGGAATTTCATCCTGATAACATCATTCCGTTTGAGATAGAAAAAGACAAGGCCATTGAGCTTTTCAGGAAGTACTGTGAGGGTATTCCTCATCTTCCGCGTGACTTCGCGTCCGAGAAGACGCTGAAGAACATGAGGGGCATATATGTTCCGACTTGGCTTATCTCCTGCACCGTCAAATCCAAGGTGTTGGGCAGGGGACATACCAATCCCGATTACGACAGGGCAAAAGAAGAGGGACGTGCGAGAGGCCGTTCTATGATGGCAGGAGACGAGCCTGTTATCCTCAATGATCCTGATGCATTCCAGGTCAAGGGAACGGTAACTTTTAAGCTTAATGACGTTCCTTTCGACGGCGAAAAGCAGATCGCCAACCGTGTCATGGAGGCAGCCGAACCGTACGATTATTCACGTATGGTTCCGTTTTCAGGTGCTTATCTGCAGGGCTATGTTGCAGAGAAGTACGACCAGCAGCCCAAGGACATGAATGACCGCATCGTAAGACGTTTCGACAAGTACACGATGCAGATCTGCGAGATGTGTGATTTCGGCTTCAAGTCTTTCAGAGTCTTAGAGCACGATCCGGCACCTACGTTCAAGGATTTTACGATCAAGTACTGCCTGCTGCCCGCATGGTTCCTTCACTATGAATACAACGGACGCAAATACCAGTATGTAATCAACGGCCAGACCGGAAAGGTCTCCGGCGAATTCCCTTACGCCAAGGGTTGGGAGACGATGGAGAGCGCGGGAAGACGTGCAAGAGGCACGGCCATCTCTGTCAATTTCGAACTCAGAAAACTGCTCTATGCAATTCCTGGTGCAATGGGCGGAATCGGATACGCGCTGCTTCGTTCATTTGGAAGGAGCAGACGAACCATAGATTCGAGGATCTTTACGTTAGGAATCAAGGATCCGGTATTGTTCATCCTCGCCGGATTGCTGGTAGGCGCTATCCTGTATTTCCTGATAGAGCTTCTCCCCAAGATGCTTGAGAGACGTGAAAAATACGACAGAAAGATGTACGGCATGGACAGTTCGCACGATCTTGCTTCCCCGCCGGGAGCAGAAGCGTATTTTGACACTGCCTATTCGGTTAAGTATTCGGATGTCATTAAAGAGAAGGAAGGACCCGTTCTCCTGCTCAGGAACGAAGGCGATCTGAGACTGGGTGAACTGACGGCACGCAAGAGTTTATAAGACTGATTAACGGAGCTTGTTTATGATTGAAGCAGTAAACCTTACCAAGACCTTTAATTCAGGTGCGGCGATCGCTGCCGATGACATAAGCTTTACATGCGCTGACGGTGAGATAGTCGGATTCATCGGTCCCAACGGTGCCGGCAAGACGACTACGATAAAGATGCTCACCGGCATAATCAGACCGGATTCAGGTTCGGTTAAGATCAACGGCTTCGACATGGCCGAAAAGCCCCTCGAGTGCAAAAAGATAATCGGTTATATTTCCGATAATCCGGACATGTTCGTCAAGCTCACGGGTTATGAATTCATCAACTTCATGGCAGATGTTTACGGCGTTCCGGAAAACGTCCGCGCCGAAAGGATAGATTATTTCGCTGAACAGTTCGGCATGGAAAAGTCCGTCTTTTCTCAAAGGATGACCGGATATTCTCACGGCATGCGTCAGAAGACGATGATCATCGCAACTCTGGTGCATGACCCGAAAGTATGGATCCTTGATGAACCCATGGTAGGCCTGGATCCTCAGTCTGCGTTCAATCTCAAGAGGATGATGAGGGAACATGCGGATAAGGGAAATACAGTTCTTTTCTCCACACATGTCCTTGAGATAGCGGAGAAGGTCTGCGACAGGATCATGATCATCGATACCGGAAAGCTTATCTATACCGGAACAATGGATGCTCTGAAGAACGGAGAAGAAGGCGGCGATCTCGAAAAGATCTTCCTTAAGATGACGGCGGAGGCTTAAGACGTGAGACCATTGATCATCAGAAGGCTTGCTTCCGTCATAATGCGCTCCAACTCGATGGAAGAAGCGGGAAACAAAAAGCGCAAAGCCTGGATAATGGGCTTTACCGCTTTTGTTCTTCTGTTTGTCGTTATCCCGGTCACCGTAATGACCGGATTTTTCACGTTTATACTGACTAAGGGCCTTATGCAGACCGGACATCCGGAATTCGGCATCAAGCTCATGTACGGCCTCATCTCGATCTTTACGGTCGTTTTCGGAATAAACGTAATCTTCAATGAACTTTATTTTGAAGACGATATATCCTATCTGCTTCCTTTGCCTCTGAAGCCTGAAGAACTTGTACTTTCAAGATTCCTGGCCGTTTTCGTCGGTGAGAACATGATGCAGTTTGCGGTTGTTATCGCCGTGGTCACGGGTTTTGGCATAGCACATCCGATGAATGTCCCTCAGTGGATAATCTCACTCGCTGCCGGTTTTCTTTTACCGGTCATACCGATGGCGGTGATCGCGATAGTGGGAATGCTCCTCATGACATTTACCAGGTTCATCAAGAAGAAGGAGACTGTCAGAAGGATCTCATACGCGATAATAATACTGATACTCGCCGCAGGAGCCATGATGCTCGTTTCGATCGATATCAGCGAGATCGTAGTCTTCATTATCGAAGGAACGGCTTCAAACGTCCTGTTTGTTAAGATCCTGGACATCATATTTCCGCAGACAGGTCTCATAGCGGATTTCATGGCAAGCGGTTCGGTCTGGCCGATCCTTGTCTTTGCCGCGATCTGCCTGCTGTCGCTCGTCCTTCTTTCTGTCTGTGCGCGTCTGTTCTACATGGAGTCGGTCACAAGGCTTAATGAAACGACGCATGTACAGAAGAACGCCGCATCTTCTCAGTCAGTGGTCTTCAGATCTGCCGGGATGTCTCTTTTCATCAAGGAGATGCGTATCCTGGTCAGGACTCCTGCTTTCATGACTAACTGCGTTGCGGCCAATTTCGTCTGGCCCGTCTTTGTCCTGATCTTTGCAAAGATAATGAGAGCTGACCTCGGAAGAGCGGCATTGTCTGCATATTTTGCAGAACAGTCTCATAAGACGGCTGCCATGGCCGTGATCCTTGCGTTAACCATGGTGACGGCGGCAATGAACTGTCTCGGCTCGGATTCCTTTTCGAGAGAAGGGAAGGGTTTTGACTACATTAAGTTTATTCCCGTCAGTTATAAACTCCAGTGGAACGTTAAGACTGCGGCAGCCATGATCTGGACGCTTGCCGGAACCGTACCGTTTTTTGCTTTCTTCGTCATCTACGCAGGCTTTGAAGTCTTAACGGCCGTGATCACCATGGTGCTGGTCATCTCTTCAGCTTTCTTTGTAACTGAACTCGGGATGCTGCTTGATTCGCTCAACCCCAAGCTTTTTTGGCTCGATGCGCTGTCAGCCCTGAGAGAAAACTATAATACGGTCTTCTGCATGGGTATCACCATCGTCTTATGCGGACTTCTTGCAGGCGGATTGTTCCTGCCGTTTCCTGCGCTTGTTATTGCGGGAACAGAGACTTTGGTACTTTGCATTTCAGACGTTGTGCTCTATATGATGAGCATGAGGTCCGGCGTCCGCAACCTGATGCAGATAGGCGAATAAAGCCCCTCGTTTATTGGATTTCACGGCGATTTTGGCATATGCATAGATGGCTGTCTATCTTTTAATATTGTAATTTTTCTTTGTTTTACATAACCAGATTTTGAGGATAAAATATATCCTGTGAAAATTTCGAATGTGGTTGGTAAATAGGAGTTAAATATGGATATTTTCTCGTTTGTTACACTTTTCGGAGGACTGGCTTTTTTTCTTTATGGAATGAGGCTTTTGTCAGATTCACTGAAGAAGACGGCGGGAGGTCGGCTTGAAAAACTCCTTAACAAGGCGACTGACAATAAGTTTAAAGGTCTAACCATCGGCGCCATAATCACCATCGCAATCCAGTCTTCGTCAGCAATGACGGTAATGCTTGTCGGTTTTGTTAACTCCGGCATAATGGAACTTCCCCAGACAGTAGGCGTAATCTTCGGTTCCGACATCGGTACGACACTTACGGCATGGATCCTGTCACTGGCCGGCATCGACAGCGGTGACAATATGATCCTCAAGCTCCTCAAGCCTTCTGTATTTTCTCTGATATTTGCTCTGATCGGTATCATTCTGATCATGGTCTGCAAGAAACAGCGCAACAAGGATATCGGTACGATGCTCATCGGTTTCTCCATCCTGATGCAGGGTATGACCATGATGTCAGCTTCCATGGAACCTCTTAAGACGATGGACAGCTTCGTTTCGATAATGACGGCATTTAAGAATCCTTTGCTCGGTGTTCTCTCCGGCGCGGTAGTTACGGGTGTCATTCAGAGCTCGGCTGCTTCGATCGGTATCCTGCAGAGTATCTCAATGACAGGTCAGCTTACGTACGGAATGGCGATCCCGCTCGTAATGGGTGCCAACATCGGTACCTGCATGACAGCCATTCTCTCATCCATCGGCGTTAACAGGGACGCTAAGAGAGTTACCGTAATCCATGTTGCCATCAAGCTCATCGGAACTGTTGTATGGCTCATCGTGTTCTACAGCGTCAATGCGATCTTCGATCTCAGCTTCATGGACAGTCCGGTAAGCATTGTCGGTGTTGCTGCAATCCACTCCATCTTTAATATTGCCACTACGGTTCTTTTGTTTCCGTTCTCGAATCTTCTCGTCAAGCTTGCACATTTCTTTGTCAAGGAAAGCGAAGAGGAACAGGAATTCAGGCTCGACGAGCGTCTCATGCTTACTCCTGCAATTGCTGTCGGTGAGTGCCGTAAGATGATGATCAAGATGGTCAACAAGGCAAAGGACGGCCTCGACAAGTCAATGGGCATGCTCCTCAACGGTTACAATCCTGCTGATTTCGAATTTGTCAAGAAAAACGAAGAGAAGGTTGACGGTTATGAGGATCTTTTGGGTTCATACCTGATGAGGCTTACTACCACACAGCACCTCAGCGTTGAAGATAAGAATAAATCCTCGATGATCCTCCAGTCGATCGGAGAAGTGGAACGTATCGCTGACCACGCCAATTATCTTTCGGATTCAGCTGAAGAGATCGAGAACAAGCACCTTTCTTTCTCGGATGCTGCACGCGATGAACTTAACAGGGTAATCCCCGCGGTTCACGATATCTATACGATGGCTTTGGAGTGCTATCTGTCCCAGAATGCCGCCAATGCCGAAGATATCGGACCTTTGAGAATAGTCATCAGCGAGATGTGCGACAAGTTCAAGGCAAATCACGTTGAAAGACTTGCCAACGGAATCTGCACGACAGAACAGGGCTTTGTTTTCAACGATATCCTTTACAGCTGCGTGAGGATTGCCGAGCACAGCCTTAACATCGCAGCAATCGCTTACAGATTTAAGTCTGCCGGCAACACGAATCCCGATACTTATATGCACGACTTTAAGCAGCGTAAAGATAAGGACGAAAAGAAATACAAAGAATACGTTGAGAAATATAAAGCATAATTAACTTGTTTTTATTTTTAAGTGTATAATAGTGAGCGTTTTAAGGAGATATGGAAAATGGAAAACGCTTTCACTAAAACGGTTGATGAAATAACCAAAGAGCTGGGAACGGACCGCATTAAAGGTCTTTCCAAGGAAGAAGCTTCAAGCAGATTAGCAAAATTCGGCCCCAATTCACTTGGCGAGGAGAAGAAGGTACCGCTCTGGAAGAGGTTCCTTCAGCAGTTCTGCGATGCTATGATCGTAATTCTCATTGCTGCAGCCGGCCTTTCGGCTTTCATGGCAGTTAAGAGTGGCGGCGGATTTACCGAGTGGATCGATGTCATTGTCATCCTTGCTATCGTAATCCTCAATGCCGTACTTGGTGTTTACCAGGAAGGCAAGGCTGACCAGGCTCTCGCAATGCTCAAGAAGATGAGCGCTCCCCAGACCAAGGTTATCAGAGACGGAGAGACCATCCTGACTGATTCCGAGAAGGTCGTTGTCGGCGACATCATCGCTATCGATGCCGGTGACTCCATCTCAGCTGACCTGAGACTCCTCACATCAAGGTCTCTTAAGGCGGAGGAATCATCTCTTACCGGTGAGTCCGTTCCTGTTGAAAAGGATGCGGAGATCATCTGCCCTGAAGGATGCGGAATCGGTGACCGTAAGAACATGCTCTTCATGGGCACTGTCGTAACTTACGGAAGAGCAAAGGGTGTCGTAGTTGCAACAGGCAGGGACACAGAGCTCGGAAAGATCGCTAACAAGCTTACGAATATCGAAGATGAGGCTACTCCTCTTCAGAAGAGTCTTTCAAGCCTCGGTAAGATCCTTGCGGCAGTATGCATCGTCGTCTGCCTCGTTGTTCTCCTGGTTCAGATCTTTGTTCAGAAGCAGACCTGGTCAGACGCCCTCATGACGGCTGTCTCTCTTGCAGTAGCAGCTATCCCTGAAGGCCTTGCTGCAGTCGTCACCATCGTTCTTTCAATCGGAATGACCACCATGGCAGAGAACAACGCCATCGTAAAGCGCCTTCTCGCTGTCGAAACGCTCGGATGCGTTGACGTTATCTGCTCTGATAAGACAGGTACCCTTACTCAGAACCAGATGACCGTAAAGGTTATGTATGACGGTCATGACGTCATCAATGTCGAAGGCGGCGGATATGAGCCCAACGGTGACATCGTCGATCAGGAGGGCAACCGTCTTGAACTGAATAATGTGGTCACCACGCTTATCAGATCGGCAGTTCTCTGTAATGATGCTCCCATCGTAAAAGATGACAACGGAGAGTATTTCTGCATCGGAGATCCTACCGAAGGCTCACTTACGACTCTCGGCATGAAGGCCGGCATGGAGAGAGGCGAGACAATGCTCAGCTTCCCCCGTGAGACGGAGCTTCCTTTCGATTCCGACCGTAAGCTTATGACTACTTACCATTCCGGAATATCACCTGACGGCTGGGTTGCGTTTACAAAGGGTGCCCCTGACGTCGTATTCTCAAGATGCTCCAAGTATCTGGACGTTGACGGCGAGCATGACATGACTCCCGAATATCTCCAGAAGATCAAAGAGGCAAACCATAACTTTGCTGTTAAGGCCATCCGTGTCCTTGCTTTTGCATATAAGGAACATCCGGCAGGATGCCAGGCAGATTTCGCTGATGAAAAAGACCTGGTCTGCCTCGGTCTTATCGGTATGATCGACCCTGCCCGTAAAGAGGCAAAGGATGCCATTGCCGTCTGCAAAGAGGCAGGCATCAGGGCTGTCATGATCACGGGCGACTTCAAGGATTCCGCTGTTGCTATCTCGGATAACCTCGAGATGCGTGACGAGAAGCACATGGATGCTTTCTCAGGCGAGGAACTCGACAGGATGAGCGATGAAGAGCTCAGAAAGGTTGTTGAGACCGCGAGTGTTTATGCACGTGTTTCACCTGAGCACAAGGTAAGGATCGTTGAGGCTCTCAAGGCAAACGATCACATTGCTTCAATGACGGGTGACGGCGTCAATGACGCCATGGCACTTAAGGCTGCCGACATCGGTGTTGCCATGGGCATCACCGGTACTGACGTTTCAAAGAATTCTGCTGACATGATCCTGATGGACGATAACTTCGCAACCATCGTAAAGGCAGTCGAGCAGGGAAGGATCATTTATTCCAACATCCGCAAGTTCGTAAGCTTCCTGCTTTCGTGCAATGTCGGTGAGATCCTTGTCATCTTCATCCTTTCACTCATTCCCGGCGGCACTCAGGGATCCCCGTTCTTCGGGATCGCGGCTCCTCTGACAGCCATCCAGCTTCTCTGGCTCAATCTTGTAACCGACTCTTTTCCGGCTCTTGCGCTTGGACGCGAAAAGGGTGAGCCCGGTATCATGAAGCTGCCTCCGAGATCAAAGAATGAACCCATCATCAACAAGACAATGCTTACTACTGTTGCAATTCAGGCAGTAGGTATCTTCCTTTCAGTTGCCGGTGCGTTCCTCGCGGCACTTGCCAGCATGAACAAGGGAAGCACGTTCTTCTATGCAGGCGCACTTGATAAGGTCATGCCCATTGACGTCGCAAGAACCGTAGCTTTCGCAACTCTTATCTGCGCAGAGCTTTTCAGGGCATTTGCTGCAAGGTCAGAGAGAATCTCGGTATTCAAGCTTGGTCTGTTCTCAAACAAGATGATGAACGGATCCGTCGGATTATCGATCCTGCTCCTGCTCGCGGTCATCTACATTCCGGGCGTCAACGGTATTTTTGACAACGTCATGATCTCGCCTCTGGCATGGTGTGTGATCCTGCCGCTCGCCATCGTTCCGTTCATCCTGAATGAGGTCGTTAAGGCAATAAAGAACCGTTTGCATAACTAAAACCGCTGTGTTATTATCTAACGGCATTATTTTAAGGACAATTTAAATAGGAGGTCTTAGACTGATGACAGGTTTAAAGATAGCACTTTCTATAGTTGATATAATCCTCGCTGTTGCGATCATCATCCTCTTCCTCGTTCAGGAAGGTAATGACCAGGGTATGGGCGTTGTTGCCGGCGGCTCCACAGAGTCTTACTACGGCAAGGCCAAGGGCAGAACACTTGATGAGCAGCTCAAGCGCTGGACTGTTATCTGCAGCGTTCTCTTTGCAGTCGTATCGGTAGTTCTCTACCTTTCCGTTGCAAGAGGCTGGTAACTACTTATAGTAAGCAGATCTTAGAGCCTTCCGGTCTTTCGGCCGGGAGGCTTTTTTATCTTTTAATTGTAGTAAGATATCAATTAAGAAAAGAAATGGAAAAACGGAGATAGTATATGGAAAGAAATAAAAGACACAGCAGCTATGACGGTGAATCCGGCATGAAGCGTTCGCGCTCTGCAATGAACATGAGCGCGGCTCAGAGAAGAAGAAACAGGGAGATCAAGGCAAAGGTGATCGAAAAGACCGCTCCGCAGTGCATCGGTGACCTCGAGGCAAGAGGACCTCTGAAGGTCAAGAACCAGGTCATTGGAATGCTGAGGCAGCACGGGACCGGCGGCATCGTCATGCCTGATCCTGCATTCAGGGATACTGATTTCGGAGCAGTTGTCATCGACAAGAACCATCTCAACGGCGCGCCTTTTGACATGGCAGTTGTCTGCGAGATCCTCAATCCCGATGCAGGGAAGGGTGAACTCAGAGGCAGCATCAAAGAGGTGCTGGGTGACATCGGAAACAATGATGTCCGCATGCTTACGGTCTTAAGGCAGTTCGGTCTGTCACAGACCTTCCCGGATAAAGTTCTTAAGGAAGTTGAGCCAGTCGCTTCAAGCTTAAGCGAAGAAGAGGTCAGCAAGTCCATTGCCGCAGGCAGGAAAGACTTAAGGAAACTGCTTACGATAACGATCGACGGTGAGGATGCAAAGGACTTAGATGACGCGATCTCGCTCGAAGAGCTTTCAAACGGAAACTTCCGCCTTTATGTCCACATTGCTGACGTTTCAAACTATGTCAAAGAAGGTACTGCTCTTGATGCGGAGGCTTTCTCAAGGGCAACATCTGTATATCTCGTTGACCGCGTAATCCCGATGCTTCCGCCGAAGCTCTCAAACGGCATCTGCAGCCTAAACCCGAACGCGGACAGGTTCACCATGACCTGCGAGATGCTCGTTGACCGCGAAGGAAGCACATACGACGGAAAGATCTATGAGAGCGTCATCCACAGCGATGATAGGATGAGCTATAACGAATGCTTCAGGATCCTGACTGAACCCAAGGATACCGATGAGAAAGAGTACGGCCCCATTATCCCTATGCTCTCAAAGATGAAGGTCCTTGCCGACATACTGAAGTCGATGAGGGAACGTCGCGGTGCGCTTCGCTTTGAATTCCCTGAGACCAAGGTCATCCTTAACGAGGATCAGACGGTCAGGGAAGTCATGCCTGAACCGCATAATTTCGTTCACGGCGTAATTGAGTCGTTCATGATCTGTGCGAACGAGTTCGTTGCCAAGACATACTCTGCGATGAGCTATCCGTTCGTCTACCGTGTGCATGAGGACCCGGATCCGATCAAGATCGCAAGGTTCCAGTCGGTAGCAAAATACCACGGTGCAATGGGACATCTGTCAGGAAAGATACAGCCTGCCGACATCGGCCGTTTCATGGATACCATAGGCGATGACGATGCGCTTCCCGTACTCGATCAGCTCCTTCTGCGCTCCATGGCAAAGGCGCGCTATGCTTCCGAATGCTTAGGACATTTCGGTCTCGCATCAAAGTACTACTGCCACTTCACGAGCCCCATCAGGCGTTATCCGGATCTCATGATCCACCGCATCATAAAGAGCCAGCTTCACGGTGAGAACAAGCGCTCACACTTCCAGGGAATCGTTGATGCCGCTGCTGACCAGTCTTCCGAGATGGAGAGGAATGCCGTTGATGCCGAGCGTGCTTCTGTAGACATCAAAGTCTGTGAATACATGGCTGACAAGATCGGCGAGCACTATGAGGGCGTCGTTTCATCGATCATCGAGAACGGATGCTTTGTCATGCTCGACAGCTCGATCGAAGGCTTTGTGCCTTTCAGGACGCTTTCCGACCACTATTACTTCGATGAGCAGCGTTACCGCGCGGTCGGCGCAAGGGGAGGCGCAGTCATCAACATCGGCCAGCATATGGGCGTTGTCGTGGATAACGTTGATACCGAACTCAACCGTATCGATTTCACGTTTGAGGATGAGTTTGAGCATACGGCATCTCGTAAGCCCGGTTTATCGGGATACGGCAGAGGAAAGCCTTCAAGGGGCGGAAAGTATTCGCCCGTAAGCAAGCCCGGAAGAAAGGGAAAGGCCGCTCCTTCGGGGAAATTCTCGCATAAGAAGAAGTCATTCGGAGGAAGGTCCGGCAGAAGCGGCGGAAGAGGCAGAAGATGAAGAGTTTACTGATAAAGGACACAACAAAAGAAGAACGCGAACAGATAGTTGCCGAGTCGATCGGCAACATCAGCGGTTCTTGCGACGGCTGCATGGCAGGCCTTGCCGACATGTATCAGGACTATATCGACGGCAAGTGTGAGATCAAAGAGATCAACATGCGGTTCCGTGCGAACTACGAGTCTGCTGACGGATTAAATGACCGCAATCACTGTGGTTACGCGGACTGAGACTGACGGATATATACTGTTCCGCCTTCGTACTCTGTTAGCGTGTTTTTATCTTCAGAAAACTTGAATACCAGGCCTTCATTTTTCCTGTCTTTTACATAGTCGAAAGACACATACTTCTCATTGAGACTGATGTTTGTCAGCTCTATTGTGTTTTTCACGGGCTTTCCTTCGATAAGAAAAGAAGTGTCGGCAAAGAACTTTCCTTCATCATCTTTGTAGATGTTCAAAAAAAGCGCATTATCGGACGGATTAACGTAGTATCCTTTGAAGAGTTCGTATGCTCTGTCTGTCAGAGTTTGCTTTACGGCATGTCCGGAAAGCAGATCCTCGATCTCTTCCAACTCTGTAATGCCGTCGGTATAACCGCTGTATATGTGTTTGCGTACACCGTTCAGCCCGTAGAAATCAAATCCCCATGTGATCCCGTCATAATAGTCTGAATAATCGTGATCCCGGTAAGGCTGTTCTATGCGCACTTTCTGGATCAGCCTTCTTAAGTTGCCGAATTCTCCTTTGGAGACGGTACTGTCCGTCGTTGTGCTTCCGCTTAATGTGTAATTCCTTGTTATCTCGAGTTTGCCGTTGTAATAGAGCCTGTATTCTGTGTTTTTCCAATAATCAAACCCCCAGTTGTAAGGACCCTCATTTGTACTGGTTACACTGAACATCAGTTTGTCCGAATCGACATATTCATCTGGGTACGATTCCTGATAAACGCCTTCTGTCGTAGTCGTGACCGTAGGCGGGAGTGTGTGGTTCGGCTGGCCGTCTAAAATGACAGGCTGTTTATTTGAACAGCCGAGGGCCGGTGTCAGACATATAACAAGGAGCAGAGTGAAAAGCTTTTTCAAGATTATTCTCCGTTATTTTCAAGAGGGCAGCCTGTTCCGTCAGCCGTATTTTCTCCGATTAATATCCGCTTGTCCAGTAAAACCCCTGACCCTATGACAATATAAATATTTATTAAGTTGACAACGGGGCGTGGATTATGTACTATTTCCTCGTTAATTGCGATGACGGAGACCCAGTAACTGCGGTAAGTCGCCTTCAGAGAGCTTTGCCCCCGGGCTGTAAGGCAGAGCGGAAAGAGACCGTAAGCGAATAAC